>NZ_CP054144.1 GCF_013284055.1 Deefgea piscis
TCGATCTGCCATAGCCCCAGAAATCGTATCCTCAAAAATAGGCTCGCAACCTGCTTTGCGCAGCGCGTCCGTCTGTAAGGCTGTGTCCTGCTCCGTTGTTGATACCCGCGCATAGCCAATCAGTGCCATTGCTCACCCTTGTCCGTTATTCCGTCCATCTATCTTATTGTCCGAAAACCCATTAAGCAAGTACGTTATCGGACAATATTCAGCTCGACCGTCTAATGATCGTTTGCCGGACAATCTAGTAATGAAATTCAGACCGTAAAAACAAAAAAGGGCACAAAGTGCCCTTTCTAAATTTTACCGTTTACTATTAGGTGTAGTATGCACAGGCACCCAACCATGACCAGACTGAGTCGTTGGAGGAAGCGGTTTATGATCTGCGACAGTCGCAAAGTTTGGTTTTGCACCTCCCCTCGGACCGACCTCTTGAAAGATACCACCCTTGTTGCCTGTATTCGTACCCGGTTTTTGGGCTGCCATAATAATTCCTTTTCTATCTGTACTACAGTGAATTCAGCAAGGTAGAAACCCAAAAACTCGTAAACAATGTTGTAATTTCCACGCTATTACATTATTGTCACGCGTCTGCGTCACAGCAGGGTAGTGGATACTTGCCGAAAGAAAGAGTTCCACTTAAGCCGTTTATAGGTTGCAGCCTATAAACGGCTTTTTCTTTATTGCTCACATCTCGTGAGTAATAATTATACTATATATAGATTTTTTACATAGCAAACATACTATATATAGTGCTACTCCATTCGCTCAAACATTAGTTTGACGACGCCCTTACCCAAACAGTTGTGCAATAGCCGCCAATTTCCCGTTTCTCGTCTTACGCGCCCAGCAACGATTGAAATTGAAATCCCAAGCTCGCGTGCAAGCTGATGTGCATCTTGTTGCAAGTAGCTTGTCCTTACTTTGCTTTGCAGCCAAGCGAATGACGTTATCAATGACTCTTGCGCAATCTGATCCGCTTCTTGTTCAATGGCTTGGCTCTGTTGCACCTTGTCGTCAAGATCGTCAGTAATTAATGGATTATCTGGATTCAAATGTTTTTGGATATGCGCCAGTTCATGCAGCAGCACAAACCAAAAGTTATCAAGCCGATCATGCCGCAATGTCATACCGATGATGGCTCGATCATTAAGTAGCATTGCCACACCATCGAGATACGTTTTCTGAAAATGCTCTTCAACCACCAGCACGATACCGTATCGGGCAAGGTGTTCTTTGGCTAGCTTAGGCCCTGTATCAAAACTGGATAGTTTTACAACTTCGCGTAACAATAGATCGGTCACAACTCCTGGTTGATAGGGAACGTCAATCTTTTCATGAATAGCTTTTTGTTTTACCCGTTCCATCCAAGCTGCAAGGGCATAATCGTTCATGTTTCGCGTGCCACTTTGGCTCTGTGGCGCACGCAAAAATGCTAATGTATTTTTGTCGCCAGCCCCACCACGTAAAAAGCCACTAACTAACTCTTCAGCGCGATCTTTTAATTCTCTGGCACTTGCGATTAAACGCTCACCAAAATAGCCACGTGCATTCATTTCCACCAAAGGGAACTGTGAATAATCGAGTGTCGGATTATTTGATAAGTCGATTTCTGGGTTGTCACTACCCAATAAGACTTCTGCCGGAATCCCGAGTCCTTTATGTAATCGCCGCATCATGGCCAGTGTAAGCGGACGTGTGCGTGCGAGGACTTCAGATACCTTACTTTGACTACCAATATAGGGAATCAATTCCTGACGTTTCATCCCCATCTGTTCTATACGAAACAAAATGGCATCAATAGGATCAACAGGAGCTAATGGCGATACTTTTTGCTCATAATCCTGAATAACAAGTGCAAGTAATTCGATTTGTGCAGAGACATCTTCAGTAGGATGATCAATATCCATCAAATAAATCAGGCGCTCGACAGCGCGAGCACGTTCTTGCTCATTTTTGATTATCTTGATCGAATTCATTTACTCACCCCAGTCATACAAATCTTTTTTTATCATACTCAGCGTGCGTACCAACCCAGTCCACAACAACCATACCAAATTGGTACTTCACAACAACGATCAACCGGTAGTTGTTACCTCTAATATTGAAAATCACGCGATCTTTAGGCAAAAAATCTGCTGATCGATAATGATTCTTAATGTCTTGCGGTGTTTTCCAGTTTGCTTTCTCAACCTCTTTTCGCCAAACATCCAGCGCCGTGCGCGCATCAGCGTGCAAGTCTTTAAAGTGATCGAGTGCTACGACGTTGACTAGCTGCATGCAGTGGATTCATTGAGCGTTAGTACATGAACAGATGATACATCCCTTTTTGGAATCAATCAATAATTTGAGCCATGGGATGCATCAAGCGTGCGGCACATACCAGCGAAGAACTACCACATCATTTGTTGAAAAAGTTGCCAACAGACGCCGAGGCACTTATTTATTATGAAGACAAGGGTGCATAATGAGTGCACTTATACAATATAAAAACAAATAACAAAGTTATTTACAAAGACAAAACATGTAAATTAAAATACAAGTAACATAGAAATTAATCAGGAAAAAACATGGGACGCCCCCAGCTAAGCGAGCAGGACAAACTGGCACGTGCATTGAAAGAGCTGCATGCCGTGACCGGGTCTGACAAAGGCGTGGTGAAGGGCAACCAGCTCAAACCCGCCAGCCGCAAACTGCTGGTGGATAAAGCCTTCCTGCGTGAAGTCATCAAGGGCTGGTATTTCGTTTCTGATCCGCATGCCGACGATGGCGATACCACGCCCTTCTTTGCCAATTTTTGGGAGTATCTGGCCAAATATCTGGCGGAACGGTTTGGTACTGAATATTGCCTGAGTCCAGCTGATTCATTAAAGCTACATACCCAGTGCAACGTGATTCCACAACAGGTCACGATTCATCTCGGCACCAACCAAACTCACAATCAAGAATTGGCACATGGCTATTCATTGGCGATGTACCCGTCTGGCGCGTTACCCACGACGGATCAAGTCACCTTCGTGCAAGGTTTGCGCTGCCTGAAACCTGAAATCTGTCTAGTCAAACTACCTCCCAACGGTTACAAAAGCTGGGCAGAAGAAACCCAGTTGTTACTGGCGACACTCAATGACCCAGACGCCGTCGCTGCTTTGTATACCACCAATGCCAGTGGTGTTGGTCGCATCGCAGGTGCCATGCGCGCCATGGGGCGAGTAGCATTTGCCGATAACATCGTGCGCCAGCTGACTGGGTTGAATTACAAACTGGTTGAAACTAACCCTTATGAGCATTCAGTGGCTTATCAGCTGGGTAGCCCCAATGCCTCTCCCTTGTATGCACGGGTGAAGTTGCAATGGGAAAAACAGCGGGCTCGTGTTTTGCAGTGCAAACCAGCGGACTGCATCACTCAACTTCCCTTTGAGGATTACCTTGCACGCATCGAGGCCATTAAAGTTCAGGATGCCTACCACAGCCTATCTATTGAGCGTTACCGCGTAACGCCTGAGCTGATCGCAAAAGTAGAACGTGGAGACTGGAGCCCAGATTTAAATCCGACAGACCGCCAACAAGTTGATGCTATGGCTGCTCGCGGTTATCTGGATGCATTTAATGGCGTCAAAGCATCCATAAGCGATTTACTGGCGACACAGGCCAATGCCGGTCAACTGTTTACCGATACCCACCAACGCTGGTATCAGCAGTTATTCAAACCATCAGTCGATGCGGGTATTTTGCAAACCAGTGACCTAATCGGTTATCGGCGCAGCATGGTGTTTCTGCGCGGCTCGCTGCATTCGCCACCGCATTATGATCATGTGCGGGATGGCATGGCGGCATTGAAAGAATGCCTGTTGGCGGAGGAGGATGCTTTTGTTCGTGCCGTATTAGGGCACTGGCTATTTGGGTTTATCCATCCCTACATGGATGGCAATGGCCGCTTGGCACGTTTCACCATGAACCTCATGCTGGCCTCCGGCCAATACCCGTGGACTGTCATTAAAGTGGATCATCGCCAGGAGTATATGGCTGCACTTGAAGCTGCCAGCGTCGAACAAGATATTACCCCGTTTGCAAAATTCATTGCACGCTGTGTGAGCGACAGCTATTCAGCCTTCACCTAAACAAAGATAACTAGATAACTAAATAGCTTGTTATCTAGTTATCTAAATAACACCTTACCTAATGCAGGGCTTCTGCACATCGGCCAAAGCGGTCATTTAACACCCGCTGCGATGGCGCAGACCATCGTGCATGCTTCCATATGGACCTTCACTCATTTTCCGAATTCATTCGTAACTTGTTGTCTTCCGAGTGTTCTACGCCACGGATGACGACCTTGCCGAAGGGACCACGATCCAGCTCATCCAATCCGGTCTGCAAATCCGAAAATGGATGCTGTGCAGCGATAACGGGCTTGATGCCAGTGCGATCGATTGCGCGGATGACATCCTCCAGCACACGGCGCGGCCCGACACCGATGCCCTGAACCGTCGCCCGCTTTTTCAGCATGGTACCAACCGGGAGCGTTGCTCCCATCCCGCCGAAGACACCAATGACCGAAATTCGACCCTGATGAATCAGTGCGTCCAACGAGCGTTCGAGGTTGTCTCCACCAACCATCTCCAGAATGTGATCCGCTCCCCGGCCTCCGGTTAGTGCTACGACGGCTTGAGCCCACTCCGGCGTCGAATGACGATTAATACCATGGCTTGCTCCAATCGCCTTGACACGCACAAGCTTGTCATCGTCGCCGGATGTCACGATCACGGTCGCCCCATGGGCAGCGGCAAATTGAACGGCAAATAGCGATACACCGCCCGTACCTTGTACAACGACGCTCTGCCCCGCACGAAGATGCCCTAACTCGATCAATGCTTGCCAGGCGGTTACAGCCGCACAAGGCAAGGTGCTGGCTTGTACTGCGTCCAGCGATGAAGGTGCATGTACAAGCCACGCCTCTGGTAAAACCACATACTCGGACAGCATGCCGGGCAATGGCGGTCCACCCAATGCAGGCATCAGATCGCGTCCGGTTCCCGGCGCGGCACCATCCAGCCAATCCGCAGAAAATGCGCCTAGAACCGCGTCGCCGACGGCAAACCGATGGCAGCCCGCACCTGTGGCAACCACCGTCCCCGCCATGTCCGAGCCAGGCGTGAACGGCATATCAGGTGTCAGCCCCATACCGTTCTGTATGATGAGTTTGTCTCGGTAGTTCAGGGACACCGCTGATACGCAGACCAAGACTTCATGGGCGTCTGGCGTGGGAACAGGAACTTCCACCAATCTGAGGTTCTCGCGCCCGAACTTGGGCAACTCCCACCGGCGCATTATTTTGTTGATCACGATGACTTTCCTCTTGAGCTATTTCAATTCATCATGATATAAGAGAAAATAATTCTTCAGTGAGGACTATTTATCCTTGCATTGGTTACATTTTGGCGTCAATAAAACGAGTAATGAGTGATCAACTCAGTGGGATTGCTGCTTTTGTGCAAGCAGCAGAAGCGGCCAGCTTTGCGGTCGCTGCCGAGCAGATGGGCTTATCGCGTTCTGCGGTGGGCAAGGCCGTTGCCCGACTGGAAGAGCGCCTTGGCGTACAACTATTTCATCGCACTACGCGTAGTTTGAATTTGACAGACGAAGGCGCTCTGTTCTATGAGCGTTGCTCGGGTGCACTGGCTGAAATCAATGCCGCAGAACAGAGTTTTGACGCAGGGCAGCATGAACCCGTTGGCCGCATACGCATCAGCGTGCCGGTCTTACTGGGGCGGCACTGCATTGCGCCAATTCTGGTAAATCTCGCAAGAGTGCATTCGCAATTGGAAATCGACGTCGCTTTTACTGATCGCCCGGTCGATTTGCTCGACGATGGTTTTGATCTGGTTGTTCGTACGGGATCACTCGCTAACGAGTCGGACCTGAAAGCTCGCCGATTGGGCTCGCAAGCCATGGTGTTATGTGCTGCGCCGTCCTATCTTCAGAGCCATGGAACGCCTTTGCGGCTTGAAGATATTACGTCGCATGACACCCTTGCCTATGGCAAGGGCAATAGCGTTGTCCCTTGGCGCTTTACCGACCGAGGGCGTCAACACGAAATAAAAACAACTGGGCGGATTCGCTTCGATGACCTGGAAGCCATTGCCGATGCCGCGACTGGAGGTGTTGGCCTGGCTTGGCTCCCCTCATGGTTGATCGCAAACCAATTAAATTCGGGACTATTGATTGAGGTACTACCGGAACTGCGTGGGCCAGGCTTTGATATTTTCGCAGTCTGGCCACTCGGACGCTATCTGCCGATGCGCATACGCGTCGTGATCGACGAGCTTGTCACTAAGATTCCATCAATGCTCGAAGTCAAATGATCAAGTCATACAACGAGAGAGAGCCTATCCTATCCGTTGCCTCTATTACGACAAACAGGTTCCTCACAGTTCGCGCCAATGTGATTTGAACCCAGTTGCCAAGATTTGATTGACCAACGACATTACGTAGCAAGCTATTAACGTTTATTGGATAAGAAGTTTTCTGGTTGTCTTATGAGAGAAAATCTACACTACTAACTTGATAACTTGATAGCTTTGATTTTAGCATCCCCAATTTTGTTGCGTCTGACAACCCAGCCCGTCCATTTAACAGAACAAGATTGTCTGAATCAGAATCAGGCCATCCAGAGGCATCATCATCGACAGCAATCCATTCATTTAAATGCAGCTTATTAAACTGCGCCCAATGCTTGATTTGCTGAAAGCGAGTTGCATCATTCCAATATGAAAGCGTTAGGCCATCATTGTATCTGGGCGTTTCCATAACTGAATGCCATGTTGATCCAATAACTCTTTCACGCAATCCGACAGGCAATAAATCACAAGTACTCTCAAAACCAAGCCTGCGCACCCAATTTGTACTGAGAACAATCTTGCAAGCTGAAAATTCAGATAGGGCATTAATCAGCAAAGGAGCCCACATAAAAAGCTCGCCATCACCATCCAAGATCGGTTTACCACCTCGTAAATACACGGTGCTGGGGTGTAAAACGCCATCGAAATCCAAAAAAATAATCATTGCAGGTCATCTAAATAAAAACAAACACCAGAGATAAACAACGAATCGCCCTCCTGCCAACGCCGTTTTTTCTCATCAATTTGCGCCCAAAAATCACCAGACGCATCACGCCATGCGGCGGCAAAAGAATCTGCCACAGCACCGAATGAAGCACGTTCAAATAAGCACGTATTTTCGTCGAAAGTCCAAGCAATTCTCGCCTCAAGCATTTATCACCCCCATTTAATTAATCAGCTCAACACCGGTTGCTTGCAAAATAGTATGGCGAACATGTTTCATAAAAATATAAAGTGACATGCCATGCTCTTCAAGAAGAAATGTATCATTGCCACTCTTTAAAAAATTTAATGAAAATGCTTTTCCGATAGCATCAATAGCCGAACTTGAAAGCTCTAATCCGGGTAAGTTTGGCAACGCCATATTGCTCAAAGAAGGAATAAATAGTACTTCTAACGAGTAATCAGAAAAAATATTAGTAATCAAAACAGGAGAACCAGCCGAGGATGACAATGTACAAATAACGGCAAAAGCCTCTGCAATTCCCTCTCGACCTACGGAGCAATTTGAATTTTTAATCACCCAATCAGCAGCAATATAATATTGATTGATTGTTGGTGGCCAGTCAAAACTAAAATCATCCACTTGAATCACCTCATAACATGAAGAGCAGTGAGAAATACAACCTTCATTTAAAAATATTATTTTTCAAGTATTCGCAAATTATTAATAGCAGTTAATACTTTTATTCTGATGTCTTCAATGCGTACTTCTGATCCGCACGATTCAAAATTAGCTAATTTATCAGCTACATCAACAAGTTCAATGATTACATTATTGATCATCACATTCGACAGTTGAAGCCGGTCTTTTTGGTTCTTCCTCAGCTTCCTATTTGCCTCAGCTACCTGCTTTCGTAGTGCTTCTTGCTGAGCCTCTGGCGTTAAATATTTTTTAGGCCGCCCACGCTTACCTGATTTTTTGTTATCACAATTTAGGAGGCTATTCTGAATACTATTTTGATCATCCATAACTAACAGTATGCTCACTTGGGTACACGACCCACCAGAGTAACATGTGATGCAGTGCCGAACAGTAAACACATTTATTTATAACGTTATAATAAATTATAATAGCAACAACTGCCAACCAATATTATGCAAAATGACAACAACAATCCAATCTATTGAAAACCACCTCTTCTTTGGGGCATGGGGCATCCCCATCCGACGGTTATCCCAGCGGAGCGGATAACTAATAGTCGGTTCTTCTATAGGTTATACTGATACCATTGAATAACAAGCACTTTTGGAGACATCGGTGAAAGAACAACGATTTCAGTTTGCACATGTCAATTTGTACTCACGCAGCCTTTCAACACTGACAACAAACAAAGGCGGAGCGCGTTGGACGATTGCCGACATCGCAGCCGAAGCCCGCCGAGATGCGGACAATTCACATCACGTGATAAACAAGAAAGAGCCTGTCATCATAGCGGGCTGCACGCTGTTTGAACTAGAAAACAAAGTCAACGAAAAGCTGGAAGCAGTGCGTATTGTCAGTAAAAAAGGGGTAGCAAAAAAAATCCGTTCTGATGCCAAAGTTTTAGCCGCTGCAATCTATTCATGGCCAGAAGCGATTGAAAATTTGGAAAAATATGAGCCGGGTGGATTAAATCCTAAAGCCTTACCTGAACGGATAAATAACTGGATTGAAGATGTTATAAAATTTCAAGAAAAAGAATTCAACAGCAAAATATTATGCGCAGCAGTACATTTAGACGAAGGATTTCCGCACCTACATGTTTATAGTTTATGTCTCGACAATGATGGGAAAATGTTGCATCCCGGATTTAGAGACAAAGAACAAACGATTAAAGAAGTTTTTCAAATTAGTGGCGATAAAAATATAGCCACTAAATCAGGCAACAGAGCATACATTGCGGCAATGAAGTTATGGCAAGATCGGTTTTACGAAGAAGTTTCTCAATTTCACGGAATGGATCGACTCGGTCCTAGAAGGCAACGCACACCAACACATCTATATAGATCACTCGACGCAAAAATTGTACGGCAGAAAATTTCAAATTCTCGCAGAAAAGCAAGAGATCAGGAGCTAAACGCAATAAATGAAGCTGCATTAATTTTAGGAAAAGTAAAAGACGCATCTAGAATAGTTGAACTTGCCGAAAAACTGACTACAGGCAACATCAAACTCCCAGAAATACAGCCATCATCCCCATTAGACTCAAAAAAAGTTTATGCCATTGGTCTAAGCGCAGCAGGAACTGGAAAGAAAATATTGGGGCTTGGCCAAGAATTGTTTACACAAGAACAAATGCGAACGGCAATTAAAGCATCCGCCAATGAAGCAAACCTTCAAGCAAGAAGTATCGAACAAAAACGCTTTGAACCATTGATTAACACAGCAAAAGAAATATCAACACTCCCCGGCGAAGTTGACGAATTAATTAAACAAAAAATAGAACTAACAAAAGAAATAACAGAGCTAAACAAAATTAGACAAGTAACCGAAACATTAGCAAACGAAAATCGATGGGAAATCAGCGCGCAGACAGGGAAAACTCTAGGTGAGGTTGATACCGAAGTTAGTTCAGCATTAACAAAAAACGATGAATTTAAAATCGAGAGACATAAGCGAATTTTAAATCTACTGCAACGTGAAAGAAAACCTCTAATTGGCCGCATCGTCCAAGGAGCCATTGGCAGACTAGCCCAGCTTGCCAACATGGCAATCCGCTTTTCAAATGGAGATTGGAATCAAGTCAACTGGAACTCCGTTGAAGAAGATGCGGCTCGTGACGCTCTAAATAATGACAATCAACCTATTGAAGCCATCATTCAGCAATTTGAGCACAATGCGCCAACATGGGCTGATCCACAAATTGCAAAACAAAAGATGGATGAATACAGACACTCCGCCGATGCATGGCTCAATAGTAATGACAGCACTTTTCAACCATGAAAATCACACGGACATTAACTCCCCCCAGCTAGTGGTATATCTTGGCGTTCTGTGGCATTGCTTCATCTGGCTGCTGTGCCCCATCAGTTCCGCTGCGCTCTTCACCGTATGGCGACCGTATTTCTGGTTAATGCTGTCTAGCGCGGCCATAAGTTTGGCGCGTTGCGGTGTAGTATCAGGAGCGAATAAATCTGGTTGGGTGTGAGCTTTGGCCTGAATGCCATCTAACATGACTCCGGCTTTCTGGTAGGGGTAGCCGGGGATGAAAATTTGTTTTAACCCGGCCAGCGCGGCGCCTTGCAGCGTTAATGTGTCGTCGCTGGGTATGGTGAGGGGCACGACGATGGAGCGGGATAGCTGTGGGTCGCGCTCGCAAAAAGGGTTGGTGCGGATAAATACGCTGATCTGGCTGGCGACAGACTGCTGGCGACGTAGTTTTTCGGCGGCGCTGGCCACATGCAGCGCGATGGCGGCTTGCAATTCGCTCAGCTGGCTGGTTTTTTGGCCAAACGAGCGAGTGGCAATGATTTGCCGTTTGGCGGACGCGGCATCTTCCAAATTAAGGATGGCTTCGCCGTTCAGCTCACGAATGATGTGCTCCATCAACACGCTGTAGCGCCGCCCCATTGCATTCGCAGGCGAGTTTTTTAGCGCGTACACCGAGCCGATACCATCCGCAGTCAACCGTTGCGCCAATTTGCGGCCGATACCCCATATTTCATCCAATGGCAGCGTTTTTAGTAGTGCGTCCCAATCGGCTTGGGCTATCTCGTGGGTATTGCAAACCCCATTAGTAGCCCACGGCTGGATTTTCTTGGCGATGTGATTGGCCAGCTTGGCTAAGGTTTTACTCGGCGCGATGCCGACGCTAACGGGAATGCCGGTGCGTCGTGTGACATCGGCACGCATGTTCTGGCATTAGGCTGTGACTGCGGTAATGCCGCTCAGGTCTAAAAAACTTTCATCAATCGAGTAAATTTCCTGCTGAGGCGCATATCGGCCAAGGATAGCCATAACGCGGCGGCTTAAATCGCCATACAGAGCGTAATTGCTAGAAAAAACTGCAATGCCGTGTTGTTCGATCAGCTCTCGAATCTGATAGAGCGGCACCCCCATCGGCACGCCGAGCGCCTTGCTCTCATTGCTGCGCGCCACTACACAGCCATCATTATTCGAAAGGACCACGATAGGCCGGGTACGTAATTTGGGCTGAAACACCCGCTCACACGAGGCGTAGAAATTATTGCAATCGACCAGCGCAATCTGGCGCAGCGGTAGCATTAAAACTGCCTCGCAATGCCCGATACCACACCAAACACTTCAAACTCCTGTTCGGGGCTGACGGTGATGGGCTGGTAATCAGGGTTGGCCGGCTGCAAAATCAGGTTTTTCCCACAGATCAGTAGCCGTTTCAGCGTAAATTCACCATCCAGTGTGGCGACCACAATATCACCGGATTTAGCCTGCCTACCCCGGTCCACAATCAACAAATCGCCGTCACAGATATGCTCTTCTATCATCGAATCGCCTTTGGCGCGCAACAGCAACGTGGATGCCTTATCCTGAATCATATGCTCGTCCAGACTCAGATAATCATCCAGATAACCTTCAGCTGGGCTGGGAAAACCAGCGGGGATAGGCGTAGCGCAATAAGCGATACGATTGGTGGGCTGATCTGGCGGGCAGCGAAAAACCCTCCAGTGCTGATCGTGCAAAAGTTCGGCTGACATTTTAACAAACCATACAGAACGAATGTTCTATATTCTGGGCTTTACTACGCAGAAAGTAAACTGGAGGAGACAGACGTGTGCGGACGATTTGCACTATATGCCGATACAGCCTTGATTCGGGAACGCTTCCAGTTACGCGATCTACCAACAGGATTTGCGCCACATTACAATTTTGCCCCTAGCCTGCCACTACTGACGATACGCCCAGACGCACAGGGAGGGCGCGTAGCCAGAATGCGCCGCTGGGGCTTGGTGCCGCATTGGGCGGCAGACGCTAAAATCGGGAACAAGCTCAGTAATGCCCGTGCCGAAACCGCATGGCAAAAGCCTTCATTTCGCGATGCCTTCCACATTGGCCGCTGCATTATCTCGGCTTCAGGCTACTACGAATGGCAGACACGGGAAGAAGGCGGCAAACTGGTTAAGCAGCCGTATTACCTGTACGCACAGAGCGGCGAGACGCTGGCCATGGCCGGGCTGGTTTCGTTATGGATAGCCCCGGACGGTAGCAAACTGCCGACCTGCTGCGTGCTGACTACCACACCAAACAACATGACCGCTGAGATTCACGAACGCATGCCGGTTCTGCTGACTAGCCCTGCGGCAGAGGAAATTTGGCTGAACGACGACAGCCCGCTAGGTGCAGTGCGTGAGCTTTGCGCACCGTGCAATGAGAATTATTTGCTAACCCATATGGTCAGCAGACGTGTGAATGCCGCAAGGGAAAATGATTCAGGACTAATGGCGATTTATGCCGATCCGCAGTAACGTGATTAACGTAAGCGCGCCAGTTCTACACGCCCCAACTGCTGCCGTAGCTGTTGATTTTCAGCATCCAGACTGCTTAAAGCCGATCTCAGTTGTAAAATTAACTCATGTTGCGCGCTAGCCTGCTCAGCAAGTGATTTCTTGTCAGCTACATGCTGCCGAATATACGCCATACATTTCTGAATTTCGGCGTTGGCCGCATCAACACAAGCGTCATAACCGGCTTGGTAGCCTTGGTTATAGCCATTATTCAAACCACGCTCATAACCTTCATCAATCCCCTGATTGTAGCCAGCCGTTCGGCCTTGCAGAATCCCCGTCGCAATCCCTTCATTGAATCCCTGAAGACGACCAGAGTGCCGTTCAGCCATAGCACGCTCAACAGACCCATAATAGTTACTCATGATGCGCCAGCCCCTATCCACCTTGTAATCAAATTCACGCCAACAAGTATCGTCAGCCAGAAGAAATGTAGAATATAATCGTAATTGTAGATTATATTCCGTGGAGCTGTAGTCGCCAAATGCTCAATCTTGTGCCTGATGACACAAGACTACGAGCAACTCAAAAAACGACTGGCACTCAATATCAAGATCGCCAGAAAAACGGCAAAGATGTCGCAAGAGGCACTGGCTCTGAACGCTGATGTAGATCGCACATACGTCTCACAGCTGGAACGGGGCATCGCCAATCCATCATTATTAATTTTGTGTCGATTGGCAGATATTTTGCAGGTGGATATTCTTGATTTACTTGCCAGATCAACTGACATGGCCAGCCATGAAGGTGATTCGTCTATTTGAGTGGGGGCGCAGCACATTTTGATCAATTTCACGTCATGTGGAGCAAATTGTGCATCGTACTGTCGTCATTTTTCTAGCTATTACCATCGGCAATGTAGCATTCGCAGCCTCAAGCGATTCAATCACCTCAGTGCAAAACGCATTTGAATGCAAACAGCGTCTTGCCGACACACCAGCCATACGATCTGCTTTAGGCAATAAAGAAAAAAGTGAACTACGTGAAACGGGTCTAAGTGGCAATTACACGCTCAGCCAGCCCATCAAAGTTTTTGGCTACGAACTTCATAACGTCCATATCTCTGAAGATGCTGACACCGGAACCAGCTACAGCATCACCCTCCCCAAAAGTGAACTGAAAAAACTAGCACAAACGGCCAAACTGAAAGCCAATGATGGCAGCTACTACCGTGCCTTCAAAGGCGGGCATATCGAAGCAGGCAACAGCGCCCCCGGCAGCATTGCCCTGTCATGTATTTGGGCGAACTAAATCATGCGGATTTCACTTTTTATCACCAGCATCTCGGCCACTGCTTTACTAGGCTGCACCACGACCCCCATGCAAGACGGAAGTACCAAAGTCACTATTAGCCCAGCGCAACTTATTAAATTGCCTCAAGCAGCAGCTGACCAGCCAATTCAACGCAACAACCCCAATTTTTATAGCAATGGCACAGCACTTGTCCTTGCTGAGCACCGGCAAGCACTGAATGCGACACCCCGAGGTTTTCTTGCACTTGGCAATGCGTGTGGCTATGCCATCTTGCACGCAACGATGTCAGGCCAAGAGCTTCGTGCGGACGAAGTCGATGAATGCGCGAGGCACTATCAGAGTCTGGCAAGCAATACCAAACAGCAAGAAATACAGTCATCGCCAGAACTGGCCAAACTCAGCTGGGGCGGTGCAGATCGCGAACAGATCAAAACTGCGTTTAGCCATTTTGCAAATACTGTAATACGTGACTTGAAGGGAAAAAATCAATTCTTTGTGCGAACAAAAGTCGGCATCCGCTGGTTCGACCAGCAGGCAAAAGCATACGTAGTAGATATTGCATATGGTGCTCACTCGGTCAGTCGCGGCAACAACATTGTGTTGAAATACCTACCCGACCCCTTTTTACTATCCGGCACAGCGGATGACTATCGCAACGTTGAAGCAGTTAAAAATCGTTACGGTTACTTCATCTGCAATCTGTACATGACAGGCTCAGCCAAGACCAAAAAATCAGGTAGCAATATCGACCGGCTACTGGTAATGGATATTGATCGCTTTGATTGTTTAGATGACAGCGGCAAGATTAAATTAACGGGAAGCAAGTAAATCGCGCCATCCCGCTATAACGGAATTAACGACACAGGTTCGGAGGAGAACGGTGTGAATGACAAAAATATGAATCAGGTGCTGAATGAAATGGAAAAAACAGCACAGGTCATCGAAGCTTTTGTAGCGGCAGCCGTCCCCGATCAGCTATCGCACGATGGTTTTCTGGTGGCGCAGTATTTCCCACAATTCATCCGCAGGCATATCGCGGATATTCAAAAATTACAGCTGACTGAACACTGCTACCCGGCCTTGCCCGAAAACACAGATGATCCGGTTCGAGCAGACGTGGATCGCATTCACCTACAGAACCAGAACGTTTCGGCTTGGCTCAACGAACAAATCACACACACGGGAAAAAGATGAAAACCAAAATATTATTGGCTTTCATCTTCAATGGCATAACTGCAACCGCTCTTGCAGAAATGCCGGTAGTTCTACTTGATGAACCCATTAAACAACAAAAGCAATTCACGCATAAACGCTCAGAAAAGCAAACCGATCATCCAGACACAGCCTCAGCTGGCGGCGTAAAGCGCGCCAAAAATCCACGTAAAGCTTCCAGCTCACCAACCCGCTGAGCAGCCAATTCAGCAGTACGAGCAGCCTCTTCACGAACTTTTTCGAACGCGGCACGCTCTTCTTTTAGCTCAGTTTGAAGAGCAACTTCCCGGTTTTCTGCCGCCAAAATACGAGATTCAGCTTGGCTCAGCAACGCGGATGCAGTATGCGCAGACTGCTCTGAAAGGCTCAATCGTTTATTCAACTCGACGGCCTGCGCTTTTAATTCATCACGTTCAGATATTGCAGACTGGCGCTCAAGATCAGCAGCCGACTTGTCCGCATGAGCCCGATCTAACTCAGCTTTCAAATCAGCAACGCGCAGCTCAAGCTCTTGATTCCTAGCAATCTCAGTATTGCACGCCGATTGCAACGCAAGTTTCTCGGACTGCAATTCATTATTAATCGCTTGTTCATTTTGAATAAGCACCTGAGCATCACCCAATGCTTTTTCACAATCAACCAATTGAAGCTGCAACGCCTCAAATTCAGCACGAACCCCTTCAAAAGCCTCACTTAACTGAGAACGCAAGGTTTCAGCCTCAACACGCTCCGCCTCCCAGCCAGACTGAGCCGCAAGCAAACTTTCATTGGCCAAGTCTTGAGCATCTTTCCAAAGATTTGCGACCAATACCTGAGCCGACTGAAGTACTGCTGGTGGCACGACAACTTCAACAGGTGCAGCCGTTGCAGTTTGAAGACGCCGCCATTCCTTCATTACTACAGACGCCGCATTCATATCAACACCCGCTTTTGCACGAACAGCGGCAACAGTTGGAAAATCCGCACGGCCAGATTCTTCATACAAAGCTTTAGCAGCAACAAGTACGCGCTCACGAATCGCCTGATCGATGTCCATACCAAAACTCCATAAGAAAAATAACAATATAAGAATAATATTCTTATTTTTCTTCTTATGCAAATATTATTTAGATCATGTTTAAGTGACGCGACACATGAAAATTCAAAATTAAGTGGAAGATGGGTCAAGTGGTCGTGGAATACCCCCGCCCCGGCAATTTGGGGCAAGGATATGCCGCGAAAGCCACTTGATGCAGCTGGAACGACCAAACGCTCAGGCCAAGGAGGGGGGTTTGCTTTTCAACCCAACCCCCGCGAGCCTGCCGGGCGGCACCGGCGCGAGAATCCAAAACCGAAGCGGTTTTGGTCGTAGGGACGACGAAAAAGTGAAGGATTGAAGCCGCAACGCGAGTGAGACTAGAAGCGCAGCGACGAAGGCTCAATGCGCAGCACGAAAGCCTGACCCGAAGAGGCACCCCCACCTATGACTTTGGCAACATCGCTTTCAAATGAGCTAAATGAGCGCGAGCAACATCACGATCAGTCAAAAGCAAATTATCCGGGGCCTGAAGATTTAAAATCTTCAACACATTAGAAAGGTAAGGTTTACGAGCACCAGAAAGCTGAGAAAGAGCATTCAAAATAACAGAATCACCCTGAGTTTCACGCAACCAAGCTAAAACACGGCGATCACGATCATTCGCCAAAATCACCAAATCATCCATCTGGAACCTCCAAAGTAACCCAGCCCTCCGGCCTGCTGGCCTCCAGACTGGCCGTCACTGGGCTGCTGCCCAGCTCGGCAAGGGCTTCGCCTGCTGGCTCAACCCTTCAAAGCATTTTGATAAGCACACAAAATACAAAAACAAACCCAATGATCGCTATATTTCAGGTAGAGCTAGAAAAAAATCAGCATCAAAACCCACAGCATCCCCAACCCCTAAAGTGCCCCCCTGCGGGGCAGATACCTGATGTGCAGCATACTTAACATCAAGGGGAGCCGGATTAGTTGCCCGGAGTGTCACCACAGAAAGCGGCTTTTTGACCTCTTCCAGCACATGCTTGTACTTGGCCACAGTCTGCCGTGATAGGCTTGCAGCCTGTGCAATGGCCTCATGCAACAGCGCTTTCCCCTGTTGCTGCAATGCCCGGCAAGCAGCGCGAATCCGGCCTTCAGTTTTCTGTTTGCGGGCAGAATGGGTGCGTTCCGCCGCCAGCGCCTGCTTTTCTGGCAGCGATAGGCTTTGATCGAGCTGCATCACCCCACGATGGCAACGCCCTGACCCGGTGTACTTGTCCCACGTCCAGCGGGCGACGGACTTCACCGTGGCCCGCAGATCGGACAAGCTCAAATCAGCTGAAAAGCCAAGATTCCGAAAAGCGTTGTGATTGTGTACAAAGGCTTCCAGCAAGCGCGTAAAGCTCAAAAATGAGCCCTCTTCCTTCTGCCGATTAACGATTGAATAGGCATAGAAGCGCAGCTTCTCGAACATGATGCAGTTACGCGAGTGAGAAACGGCATCCAGATTGGGGCTTTTCGCCCACGGCGAAGCGCTGGCCAACTCAACGCTGTCGGCTAGTTCGGAAAGCTCATAGACATGACTGTGTAGTTCTGAAGTCCGCCACCATTGATGCCCAGGAGTTTTGGCAACAGGGCCGCTGTGATATTCAGGGTCAGCATTCAACTCGCGGGACCATGCCGAATAGATCGCCTTCATGTACTGGATCGGCTTGGATCGAGCGCGCTCTGACGTGCAAACGGGAGCGATCGCGTAGTAGAGATGCGCGTGGCCGCTTTGTCGGTTCTGAACAATCAGATTTGGCTCGGGTAGTCCTTTGTCTTGCCAGATCATTGCATTGTCGTGGTCAAGGTCAAAGATCAACCAACTAACAAAACCAGCCCGGTTAATTTGCATGTAGGGGTATTTGATCGCGTAGTCGCGGGGGCGGATCAGTGCAGCTGTCTTGTTATCGCTACAGCGCGCTAGATAGGCCGCTTCTTCCAGCAGCCGGTGCAGCGCAGTGCCTTCCTGCTGGAAGCGCTGCAACAGCTCGTTTTCAATAACAGAAGCGCTTGATTCACTTTTTAAAGGTTGTGCCATACCCTGCCACCCGCTAAGCGGTCGCAAAAATCTTGCAAAAAGGGGAGTTGGTCAGTAGAATCAAGGATGCATGTTCTCCTTGAGTTTTGCTTTTCAAAAGGTCGCCAAACCTAGAAAGACTCTACAGTGCCAACAGCCCTACCCGATCATGCAAAAGCCGCCTCGCCAAAGGCGGCTTTTTGCTTTTCTAGTCTGTTCTATTCTTCATCTATTTTCCGAGTTGCATTTTTTGGAACCCAAGGCTCAAGGTTCATCGAAAATTCAGTCACACCCAACTGCTTAATTGCGCTGGCTGCACCATCAATACTTTTAAAATAACGCATGCCGCCGCGTGCAGCGCCCAACACAGACTCTGCGCCGTTTACACGAAAGACTACAACCAGTCCTTCTGGTTCTGCTCGAACACTTGCAGCCGTGATTCCGCCAAAGCCTGCAAACTGCTTGGCAGCCCTCGGCTCAACGATATTTACAAATAAGTCAGCCACATTTATACCCCAATTTTTTGCATCGTGCAAATTATGCATCAATAGTAATTCACGTTGAAACAAAAATCAATTTCGTACCATGAAAAGCTAAGAAACCATCAATTTGTCAAAAACGTGCAATGACAAAATTCTAACAAGTTAGTTAGATAGATAACTAGTTAGTTAGTTATCTATCTAGTTATATTGTTATCAAGTTAGCTAGATAACTTGAGATACGTTCGTAATGCGTCTTCAACCAGCTCCGTCTCGGTGACGCGAGTTCCCGTTTTCTCTGTTCTTTCAAAGGCTTCGCGACGTAAAGCTACGATCAAATCAACTGGTAAGCGAAATGCTTTTTGCTCTTTGGGCTGAGTCGTTACAGCCGCCGCATCCGGTTTGCTATCCCCAGTAGCGGGCTTTTCAGCTTGGTCTGCACCAGCGCCATCTAAAAATGCATTCACATCTTTCTTGGGTGAGCCCAGTTTGCTCAGGTCTGGTTTGCCTCTCATTCCAGCACCTCACGGAAAAAGGCTTCCATTTCGGCAATCGCAGATTGATCCCGGCCCAACTCTAAAACAACAGCACCTTCGCCGATAGCGCGGCGAAATGCCACACGCTCACAAACTTTGGTCGGTAGTACACGCAAGCTATGCTCAGCCAAAAACTCAAGCATCTCGGCGGCATCTTTAGTACGCGGGTCAACACGGGTCAGCAGAACACGAACATCCAGCTCCGGGTTGTAATCGCGGGCCATCTCAACCACCTCAAGCAAATCGGTCATGGCCGCAGCGTCAAGGTTAGAAGCGCCAATTGGAATGATGGCGCGCTGCGCCAACAGAAGAGCCGAACGCAAACCAACTGAGTCACGACCACCGGCATCCACCACCACATGCTCAAACCCAGCAGCAAGTTGCTTGCCTTCAGCCAAAATCGCTTTGCCGGTTAGGCAGGTTGTTGTTGGGGATGGATTGAAATCCGTCTCACGCCGCCATGCTGCCCAGCTCGCAGCGCTGGCCTGCGGATCGCCATCAATAAGAAGCGTTTTGCCTTGCCGCGCTAACATCACGGCGAGATGGACTGCGGTCGTTGTTTTGCCAACACCGCCTTTTGTATTCACAACAGCAAATCGCATACAGCCTCCGAGCTATCAAGTTACCTAGTTAACAAGTTATACATTCAATGAAGTGACTGTATATCACTCTTCAGAAAAAGGCAAAACAATTGTATAACATGATAACTAGTTATACAGTCACCTAGGTACCATGATAAAAAGCACCCTAGTTAGCTTTATAACGAGATGTTGCAACGCCGTTACGCAAGCACCGCACAGCTTATGGAACACGTCAGTTAGGCGTATAACGTAAAGCCAAAATTTATGGCGTAGCACAGCAACCTTTTCTCGGAGCATCTGACCAGTGAAGCATCTTTTCCAAATACTCGTACTTTCCGTCGCGGCATCAACGGCCATTGCAGCCCCATCTAAACTTGTGCCCATCTCAGCAGAGCAGCAGTCGGCAATCCAAACCCAATTTGAAGTCAAAACCAAAGACAAGAATTTAGCGGAAGCGGTTGGCCAAGCCAAAGAGAACATCGGAAAGTTTCTTGAGGTCGAATCCTGCATTGCCAATTTCAGCGGCTCGCAACTGAACTTATATGCAGCACCGGGAAAACAATTTGCGGACATGAACTACTGGCCCGTTATGGCCAGTGCACGCAAGCATGTACGTGACACATGCGTAACCGTTACGAAGATTCAGGGCTGGAAGTTATCGGCCAAGAACAGCCTTGTATTTGAAGTGGTCTACACAGCGGACGACAGCGGCGAAATCGTGAAGAAGCATTACGAAGTCCAGAAGCAGGGCGATGACAGCTGGCTATTCATTTAACAGGAACGGCGTACAGTTACATAGCTACCAATATAACTTGTTACCTAGCTATCTAGGTAACAATCAGGGCATACGAAATGAGCACAGAAATAATTAGAATTTTAGTTCCCGGCGACGATCAAGACACCAATGCAATTTCAATGGCATTTAGTTATGCAGAACAAATATATGAACTAAAGAAAGGCGAAGACTGTGAAGTGATCCTGTTTGCTCCCGGCAAAGACAGCCTAAAATTCACAACGCTATCTTCCGCACTTGGCGAAAAAAACGCAAAAACGCTGCATGATGGAGGTAGTCTTGCCCTGCCATCAGGCATTCGCATGCGAGCAGAGACAATCAGAACATTGAAGTGGCTCAACAAGCCTAGCATCGTCATCTCTGTTTACTCTGATCAGAAAATGCTGGACCAAATCGACTCGACAAAGAACGTAATCGGCATTATTGCAGTACCCTACGCTCCTGATGCTCTAGAGTCATGGCAACAAACATGGTCTCCGATTGTGCATGGCGCAGCAACAGAGCAACCCACCAAAAAGCTACTTAATGATCCGCTCTTTGAACAAGCCTTAGTGTCACTGACAGCCAGTATCAATTTATCGCACACAGTATTACACCCACGCGATAAAGAGCACACAGAACAAACGCTACGAATCCTCAGAGCCAATGATCACAAAGAAGAAACAGAGAATATTCGCTCATGGGCAATCAAGCATGGCTGGCACCCAAAAGCCGCTGATGAGCTAGAAAAATTAGCTCAGAGAATTTTATCTATGGCATCAAAGCCTAAAATGTCAGACCCAGCGTTAGCCCAGCGCAGGTATGATTATTGGCGCTCAAAAATCTAGCATATAGCCACCGACCAAAGCTAACTAGATAACTTGATAGCAAGTAATCTAGTTAGCTCACAGCATTTTCAAATGTCTCCATAAATATCGATCATTCCTCGAACTGCTTGCTTAACATCGCCCTGCTGCAAAGCAGTTGCAAATATTTGCTTCAGCTCAACAAACTCATCAGGGTTCAGTGTCATCTGATGCCCATAGTAACGCCAATGATAACTCTCCATGCAATTTGGTATTGGCGCTGATAACCAATAACAACTACTACTTGCAGACAAATTATCCTCGGAAACTTCATTGAAAATCTGAACTAATTCTTGAAACTGAAGGAAACTATTTATTGGATGAATTGAACGATGCGTTGACAACTCCAATCCAGCAGTAAATGAATCACCAGATACCAATATATTCAACCAGTATCTATCCGACTTTATTGGCCTGATAGGACTGGCCATAAAGTTTCTTTCTTTCTCATACAAAGGCGTTTTTGTTCTTTGATACACAGCACGTATCACAACAGGCAATAAATCCGACAAATAAGGCAAAAGAACATCATTAAGTTCTAGCACATTTATGTCAGCAATCTCATCTCGCATCGCTACATTGAAATTTCTAGCGCCAAACTCGGCTTCAGAATTTGAAATGAGTTGAGGCATATTTTGTACGATAGCATCTATACTTTTAAGTAAGTCCTTCTCACCTGTTTGCCGCAGGTTTGATTTAAAGTATCTATCATTACTATCTTTACCAGATAATTTTCTCCATGCAGAAAAAGCCATTAAAGCCGCTTTATAGTATTGGCCATTAACAGCTTGTCTAGCATTTTTTTGATAGGCGTCATTGATTAAGTAAGATACCAGCTCCCATTGAGAGCGCCTTAATGGACTGTTCGATTTATATAACCGAATAATTTCTCGAACAGAACTAGCCACATTTGCCAATAAATCACCGAACTCCGCATTTTGCACACTTGCAGATTCCAGTAATGATCGCGCTAGATCAGATGTACTTGTTTTTTTTCCAGAAGCACTAAACCGCTCTTTTAGCGCCTCAAAACGCTTCATAAAGACGTCATCAACGCGGAAACTAATTAGTTTATTTTGATCATCTTGTTTCGAATCATTTTTGCTCATGATCATTTCCAACTTTAGATAACATCAAATTTATTCAAAATTTTAATTCGCTGATCTTCTGGCAAACCATGATGCACATCTATAATCTTCACGCGACAAACGCCACCGCGCAATTGATATGAATTCGCATGTACAGCGATTGGTGTCACACCACCTAAAAATCTGGCCTTAATTTTGTCCAAAAAACTAGCATAGATTACTGCATCACATGAACCGCCACGCATAGCCAGATCAAATGTGTCTGGTTGCAATATCCATTGCGATACAGGTCTGCGACCCCCTTCATCTGGCAATCCGGCGTAATAGCATTCAATAAAATCAAGCCGACATCCACTTAATTCATCGGCAATCACTTTGTTTACAAGAAAATCAGGAACATCACCAAAAGAGCAGAACGTAGCCCCAATATTTCTGGCCGTAGAAAGCTCGACGAACAAGATTTGTGCGGTAGCTAACTCTTTTACCTTTGACAGCGCTATAGCGTATTGAGCAAGACAAGGCTGCAAAGAGTTCCCGGGATAAAAAATATGTTTCATGCCAACTCCAGTATACGTGCAATGATTTTTAGATTTACACAAAATTTAGGCGTAAGCAAGCCTTACTTGTCAAACGTGGATTGGCCGCAACCAACCTGTTGGTCTACTCATACTGCAATGAAAAGTCCAATCACATGAGCATTTAGAAAACGTAGCGGCCTGTTTATGTGATGGGGACAGGATGTAGTCATCTAGTTATCAAATCTAAATGCCACTTAGCCATCTAGGTAGCAAGTTATCTTGCTAACTAGGTAACTTGCTATCTTCTATTTTAAAGGTACTTCTCTAGACTGAATCGCCCCGAGTTTTCTAGACACTGCCAAGCCTTTCGAAATACTGCTTTTCATACTCTACTGGTGATAGCCCATTATTGAAACTATGGCGGCGCTTGGGGTCGTAAAACATCTCGATATAATTGAACACACACATGGGGATGCGGATAAAATCTTGGACTGGTTTTATGTAATTAACCCAAGCCTTTTTCGATATTCAATCGGACTAACTGCGCCGAGTGAAACCTTAATTCGCTTTTCGTTATACCATCGAATGTAGGTGTCGACCATCTGAGTGAATTGCTCAATGCTAACTCCCGCCCAGTCCCGATAATAAAATAACTCCGTTTTCAAGCGCCCAAAGAACCCTTCGCAAGCCGCATTATCTGGTGAGCATCCTTTGCGAGACATGGATCGAACCAAGTTGGCATTGCTTATCCTTGTCAGCCAACCTGGCCAGCGGTAATGGGCTCCACGATCAGAATGAATGATAGGCCGCTCTTCGCGCTGAGCAACTGTTTCGATAGCTGTATCGAGCATCGTATTGACGAGATCCGCATTAGGGTGCGTTCCAATGCTCCAGCTAATGACTAAGCCATCAAAGCAATCGATGATGGGCGACAAGTACACTTTGCCAGCAGGAATATGGAATTCTGTAATGTCGGTCAGCCATTTCTCGTTCGGCGCAGCCGCTTGGAAATCGCGATTGATTAGGTTATCGGGGGCTGGGCTAATTTCGCCTAAGTATGAGCCATAGCGGCGTCGTTTCGGCTTGGAAACTAGCAACCCTTCCTGCTTCATTAAGCGCTGCACGACTTTCTCGGATAGGATGATGTCCTGCTCAGCCAAGGCCGCCTTCATGCGTCGGTAGCCGTAACAACGGTAATTCTGCTCGAAGATATCGCAGATGGTTTGCCGAACTGCAAGATATTTGTCTCCTGCTTTCAAGCAAGTTTTATGGTAGAAGTACGAGCTTCGTGGCAGCCTAAGCTGAGCCAATAGCTCAGACAGGCTGTATCGTTCTTTTTGGGCTTCAACCAACAGAGTTTTTTCTCGGTTACCCAGCTTCTGCAGATCAACGGCCACACTTTGTTCCAAGACTTCATTGGCGATTTTTAGAAGATCTCGCTCGAGTTGAAGCTGTTGCAGGTCGTTTTGTAGTATTTCGAGCTGGAGCTTTACTTGATCTGGCGAAAAATTGTCGTTAACTTTCATTGATACGGGGGCCTCATGGCCGAGTAACTGGTTTTTCCAGTTGTACAGCGTGACCCTGCAAACCCCAAATTTCTCTGCAATCGCCTGAGCACTTCCATTTCGAACGCAAAGTGCCATGACCCCAGCTTGCTTTATTGAATCGGGGTAACTGATTTGTTTAAAGCTACCAATTATCCTTTTTCTGGACTCAGGAAATACCTCGCCAATCCAATCGCTTAATACGCTTCGACAAGGGTAGCCCAATGCAGAAATGGTGCTCGCAATACACTGACCATGCGCTCGGTAATGCTCAACAGCGATCTGCTTCTGCGTTTGCGAATATCTTGGTTTCCTACGTGCATAGCCCGCTGGTAAGTCGAGCATCTGTACGTATTCCCGATACCAGCCTTTCAAGGCATTCTTGGTTGGGTAACCCAACTGACGTAAAGTTGGTCCGACGCGTTTACCTAGTTGAATATATAGCTGAACAGCACGCAATCTATCTTCGTACGAATACATGAACTACCCCTTAGTAGTCCAAGATTTTATCCGCATCCCCCTCTTTCTTACTTGCTCCACCTATTGACCCACATCAAATAATTACAACAATCAAAATTTTAATGTACACTTCGCACCGAAAAAAAATCATACTTCGAAAGAATTTACCAAGCTTACTTGCATTTCGCAGTATGTTTGGCAAAAGACATAAACTAGGGTTTCTTACTTCGTGACAAATTGTGATTTCAAAACTACTTTGATTGCCTACCTTTCTAGCAAAGCTGACTCAGGAAGTGCCCTCCTAGTTCACCACGCTAGTGCTGACCGTGCCCCGCTAACAGATATTATTCGCCACCGAAATAAGACATATGCCGAACATGGCTTGAATTATTTGATTGCTGGGTTAGGTGATCTAGATGGAACTCCAGATCCAATAGATCTACGTAGTGAGCATGTGTGGGTAGTAGAAGATGGCTTAATCGTAGCTTCTCTACGCATGACAGCCCATCCATTCGAGATAGGAGATGTTATTCAATTGTTACCCGCTTTAAATAAAGTGGGGCAAGGACATATTGAATTTGGCCGACTGGCTATTAGCAGTCGTAATCCCATAGCATTTGAGCAGCTTATGGCGACGGCCTGTCTATATGGTATTTCTCATAGATATACGGGCATCGTTGGAATGTGTCGCGCTGTACAAAAAAGGCTATTTGAGCGTTTCGGCCTAACTACCGTGACCAACGAACCATTTTTAGTACCTGCCCGCAATAATGGTACTTATTGGGTAATGGAAACCGACTGGAATCGTCTTTCCATCGCCCTTTCCAGAAAGTACAGCATAAAAAACCCCCAATCAGAAGCGCTGCATATTGCATAACAATCTAAGGATTAGCACATCATGACGACTGAAAATCAGTTGAACTTTGACGTATTTTTTGCCCAATTGGATAGCAAACTTGATCATCTTTGGAGTGAGATCATTAAGAGCTCACCTTTAGCTAAATCGGTACTGAGCGGTGAGGCAACCAAAGAGCTTTATGCCATTTATATGATTGAGACTTATCACTACACCTCACACAATGCGCGCAATCAAGCTTTAGTTGGTACGCGCCAAGATATTGAAAGCTTGCCATATTTAAAATTCTGTTTAGAACATGCCGCCGATGAAATTGGTCATGAGCGTATGGCACTCCATGATGTACGTAGCATTGGCCTACTGAATATTCAAGATAAGCCACCCCGCCCCTTATTCGCAACTGAAACACTAATTTCTTATCTTTACTGGATTTCTCTAACAGGCAATCCGTTACAGCGACTTGGATACAGCTACTGGGCAGAAAGCTGTTACCACTATATAGATCCGTTGATTCAAGGAATCCGACAAACCCTAAATTTACAGCCTGCTCAGCTTACTTTTTTTATCGCACACTCTGATATTGATGCGGATCATTTTGAGCATGTTAAAGCAATCATTCGGCGTAGCTGCAAAACAGAATCCGATTTAGAAGCAATTGAATATGCATTAGAAACCACGCTAAAGCTTACAGGTCAGATGTTGGATGCCGTCTATGACGAGTACCAGAAACTTCTCAGTGGAACATCGAACCGATACAGTTTCCTTCTCCAAGCTGTGAGTTAACAATGGCGAATTATTTTAAAAACCTTAACTACACGCTTGGAGATGAGGATCCAACACCTGAATTAGCGATGTTGCCAGTAAGCAGCGCTCATGTGTTGGCGATTGCCGATTGCGGTAGTCGCATCGTTCCATTACTTGCGAAGAAACCATCAAAGCTTACATGCGTAGATATAAACCGAGAGCAACTAGCGGTGTGTGAACTACGCATTGCATTGCTTCGTGATGTTTCGCTTACAGAATACAAGCAGTTCCTTGGCTATGAAGGATTGATGCCACCTGAAACCAGGAAAGCTATATTCAACCAACTTTCACTGAATGATGGCGCACGGAATATTCTCCGCGATATGTTTGAGAATATTAGTTGGGGCAGTATGCTTTACTGCGGAAAATTTGAACAAATGCTGCGTAAGCTTAAAGCAATAAACTCATTGTTTACAGGTAGTGCTGGCAGAGGTATTTTCGATTGTACTAACCTTTCAGAGCAACAGACATATTATCGGACCTCATTTCCACATTGGCGTTGGCGATGTGTGCTGGCGTTGCTCGGCAACTCTACAGCCCTTAACTCTTTGCTTTATAAGGGAGATTTTCCAAAAAAAAATCGCCCATCTAGCCATTTTTCTATTTACAACCAGATCTTTGATACGTTACTGGGAAAACGTCTGGCTCGAAAAAGTTTTTTCTTACAGATATTATTTTTTGGAGAGATCCGCTATCAAGATGGATTGCCCTTGGAATGTTCTCCAGATGTATTTGAAGCAGCTAAGGCTGGGGCAAAACAATGCCAAATATCATTCTCTCATAATGACGTTTTTGTTGAGTCTCAACGGCATTATGACCTTGATTTTGTTTCGTTATCTGATGTTCCATCTTTTTTATCTCCAGATCAAGAAAACCAGTTCCTAACACGATTACGCCTGAATCTAACACCTGGAGGGAAAGTGGTCGTCCGGGCTCACCTGCGTCAACCTTGGCCAGAAATGGAGGGCTTTGTTGATGTTAGTCAGAAGTATCAAGACTCCGCAGAAAGTGAATCTACTCAGTTGTGGTCGTTCCACATCTACGAACATCAATTATTGGCTTAACAAGGAATTCATCTATGGACGATACGGGCTACCATTATATTATTGACATGAAAGTTCGTTCAGCTGCTGTGCTCAATTCACCATTATTGCTTCAACGAATTTTTGATGAGGCTTTGCTTAGCTTCACTGTACTCAAGTCTGATTATTTTCAATTCTCTGGTGGCGGGGAAGGGGTAACGGGATTTTTCTTGTTATCAGAATCCCACTGTTCATATCACACCTATCCAGAGAATAATTACATCGCTATCGACGTATTCACGTGCGGCAAGGATCCTGGAAACATCGCAGCGATTCTTGCCAAATCACTGGATGCAGTTACTTATAATTCGCGATATATCCTGCGTGGCTCAAAGCAAGCCGGATTAGTAATGCAACAAAATAAATTTGCGGCTTTAACGTCATGATTTATTCGCATTCTTACTTATTTTTGTATTTGTTGTATCAACAATATTTTCTAATTTAACTAATAGTTATTAATAATGATTACTGCAACTTTTATTTTTGATAAAAAACAATTTGACGATCAGTTCCATGCTCTGGACAAATTAATTGCAGATGCAGCTCGAGCTTCAACCGATTATTTGGGTGAAGAGACGTGGGAAAATCCCACTTCCGGTCGGATTTCAACAGTTTACTATTGGCGTACGGAAATTGGCTTACGTGAGTTAATGGTCAACCCTCATCACTTGGAGGCAAAACGTAGATATAGTGAATGGCTAAGTGGTTACCGAGTCGAGATTGCTAAGGTGCTTCGCTGTTATGGAGATGGTTTACTTTCATCCACAGTAGAGCTTTCTGAAATGATAACAACAGCCTAAGAAGGAGCCTAAACGTGCATTTTATGCAACCGCACTCACTTCTTCATCGAGCGCTAGGTTTCTTCTTCGTAATAATTATATTATGGGGGATATGTATATTAACAACTAATTTATTACACATTCCCAGCCCATCAAAATTATTAGGTCTAGGCTTGGAGTTGACCCCCCCCTCAAAGAGCAGCTCTTATTTTGATGCACGTTCAATTTCCCCTGCTCCGTCGGTTCGACCGCTTACTCAGCATCCAATTAAGCTTGATTTATTGATACCTTGGAAAAATGGTGCAACATTATCGCTTAATGAATTTTTAAAAGAGACCCATACTAACGCAATAGTTGTTCTGCACGAAAATAAGATAGTCTATGAGCGTTACTTTAATGGTTACACAGAGAGTTCGTTACTGCCATCCTATTCGGTTAGTAAAGCAATTTTAGCTACTTTAGTAGGTATTGCTATTGACGAAAAGCGTATTGCTTCAATTAATTCTGATGTTCGTCCTATGCTACCTAATGAAATTCGCCATCAGTACCCATATCCCATACGTACATGGGACTTATTAAATATGCGTGCGGGCATAGCGATTCCTGAAACCTATGATAGTATTTTTTCAAAAATCGCAGAAATGTATATTTCAACCGACTTACGTCGATTCATCACAAGTATACCCTCGCCTTCTGGTCATCCAGGTGCACGTTTTGAATATAGAAGCGCAGAATATTTACTACTTGGTGAGGTCTTACGACAGGCAACGGGCCAATCGCTATCTAGTTATTTACAGAAATCTATTTGGCACCCAATGGGTGCTGCATATGATGCAACATGGAGCCTAGACAGTTCCACATCTGGTATTGAGAAGGCATTTTGTTGTATCAATGCCAGAGCCAGCGATTATGCGCGTTTCGGCCTACTTTATCTCAATGAAGGGATTTGGAATGGTAAACGTATAGTGCCTGCAGATTGGATCAGACGAACTCGCATTCCAACGGGATATCGTGAATCATTGGGTTATAGTCACGGTTGGTGGATTCCACCCAAGAGTAGCAAAGATGGTGATTTTTCAGCAATCGGTATCTATGGCCAGTATGTTTATATCAATCCGACAAAACGTACTGTTATTGTCAAATTGAGCGATCATGGTGCAGAAGCAGATGAAATACTGACCTTGCAAGCATTTCAAAAAATATCGCAGAGCATACAACAAAAATATTAAGCTTTTTTTCCTAGCCCAATTTTATAGTCATAATGTGAAACAATCGACACAAGTGAAAACGCGTGGCGATTTTTCGCCTTAATATGAGCCCTTACAAAGTACGCACTTTATTTAACCAAAGTCGGGGTGCTGCTGGCAGTCGAAGCTTGGTGTGGATGTTGGCCGCAGAAGGCATTCAAATTAGCCGTTACAAAGCCAGAGCCTTGATGCGCGAAGCGAATTTACGTAGCAAACAACCTGGGCAGCACCGATATAAGGTCGCAAAAGATGAGCGCCCTGATATTCCAAACTTACTTAATCGTGAATTTAATCCGCAACGACCAAATCAAATTTGTGAGGTAGCCTGAGTTTGGTGGACACGCCTGTTTGGTAAAATCGAGCCAACAGGAGGCCGTAATGAGTAAAAAAGAAAATCAACGTTACACACCGGAATTTAGAAGTGAAGCGCTTAAGTTCGTCAGCGAACAGGGTATGTCCGTGGCGCAGGCTGCCCAGCGGCTCAATATGTCTGTCGGTACTTTAGCGTCGTGGAATACCCAAGCACGTAAAACTCATCTGGCTAAGCCACCTGAATCGCTCAACGTCACCGAACTCACCGCCGAGTTAAAGCAGCTGCGCAAAGAATTGGCTGAGACCAAAATGGAGCGCGATATTTTAAAAAAGGCCACGGCGTACTTTGCCAGGGAATCACTGCCAAGTACGCGTTCATAAAAGCCGAGCGGTTGCATTACCCTGTAAAAATCCTCTGCCGTGTGCTTTCTGTTTCACGAGCAGGATTTTATGGCTGGATGAAACGAGCGCCATCCAAACGCCATCTTGAGGACGCGAAACTGCGCATTGCGATTCGCACCGCAGATACCAAAACGCGCAGCACGTATGGAGCAAAGCGTTTACAAGATGAGCTGGCGGATGACGGCATTATTGCAGGAAGGGACAGGATTGCTCGGTTACGGCGCGAGGCGGGGATTAGATGCATTCAAAAACGAAAGTTTAAAGCGACCACCAATTCCAATCATGCATTGCCAGTTACAGATAATTTATTAGGCCAAGAATTTAAGCCCACTCGACCTAATCAAGTCTGGGTGAGCGATATCACCTATGTTTCGACGGATGAGGGCTGGTTGTATTTGGCGGGAATCAAAGATGTGTTTACTTGCGAAATCGTCGGCTACGCAATGGGTGCGCGGATGACGTAAGAATTGGTGAGTCAAGCGTTGTGGAATGCCGTGAAATGGAAGCGGCCACCTGCAGGACTCATCTTGCATTCGGACCGAGGTAGCCAAGGCAGATTCAACCGGTCGTCGCAACACTCGTTTGTTGAACAGATTTTAGATACTCATTCAGTGCTTCGATAGGAGTTTTACAACCGAGTGTTTTTCTGGGCCGGCTGTTTAGTGTATTGGCTACAGCTTGAATCTCTTGGGCACTCCATCGCGATAAGTCAGTGCCTTTCGGGAAGTATTGCCGCAAAAGACCATTCGTATTCTCGTTTGTGCCACGCTGCCATGGACTGTGAGGGTCGGCAAAGAAGACCTTTATTCCTGACTCAATAGTAAAGCGGGCGTGATCTGATAGCTCCTTCCCTCGGTCCCAAGTTAATGATCGCCACAATTGGGCAGGTAGGCTAGTCACCGTCTTCTTCAGTGCATTGCCCATGGTGACGGCTCCATAGCCGGCAAGTGCGGGGCCGTTCTTCACTCGAGGAGTCTGCCCATAGCCCTCCTCACGAGGCAGATGAACGAGCATGGTGAATCGACTCGATCGCTCGACCAAAGTCCCTATCGCGGATCGGTTCAAACCAATGATCAAGTCTCCCTCCCAGTGCCCTGGTAGAGCACGATCCTCCACCTCAGCAGGGCGATTGGAGATCATAACGTCTTCGCTAACATGTGCCCACGCTTTGGCCTGTGCTCTGGCTCTCGGTACGCGCAATGCCCGTCCAGTACGCAGGCAGCTCACCAGATCACGCTTGAGAGCTCCCCGACCCTGTATATAGAGGGCCTGATATATGGCTTCGTGTGAGATTCGCATAGATTCGTCACCTGGGAAGTCAATTTGAAGTCGATTGGCAATCTGCTCAGGCGACCAACCATTGACCCATTTACGGTCACCGCGATGTGGTTTATTTCGTCCCTTGAACGGCGTCTGTCTAGGTCCTGCAATCTCAAGTCCATCAGTACCATGAACTTTACCCTCCAAGCGTTCTTGCACGTAGTGGCGCAATCGCAGATTAGTTACCAGTTTCGCTGGCTTCGGTCTTTTAGCCGCCAGTTCCGCCTTCCACTGTGCGACTGAAGCACGATATTCGAGTCGGCCACTACGAGTTGCTGCGTTACGAGTTAACTCCCGAGACACTGTCGACGGACTTCGCCCAAGGCGGCGAGCAATCTCACGCACACCGACACTTTGCGCTTGGAGTAGTCCAATTTCTTCTCGCTCAGCGAATGATAAGTATCTTCCTGATATGTGCTTAGACATAAACAATGGCATCCCGCCGCGATAACGGAACCAGCGTGTGCCTACTGCTTGCGATACGCCAACGGCCTCCGCTGCCTTTTCGCTTGTGATTCCGGTAGCAATCTGTTCCCAAAATAACCGCTCGGTTTCTCGGCGAAGTGATGGCGCACCTGGCGAGCGCATCGCACCTCGCCCCGTCAACTTCAGCATCCACCCTGCAAGTCGTCCCATATATACACCTTCATAATAATACGGTGTTGCGACGACCGGTTGAATCTGCCCAATATTGTGCGCACAATTATCGTCGGCTGATTGCGCAGTTTGGGTTGAAAGCCTCGATGTCACGCAAGGGCAATTGCTATGACAATGCACCGATGGAAAGCTTCTGGGGCAGTTTGAAGAACGAGTTGATTCATCATCATCGCTATACAAAACGTGAATTCGCCATCAGCAGCATCAAGGAATACATAGAAATATTTTATAACCGTCAACGGCGACATTCTCGCCTTGGCAATGTAGCGCCTGCGGTATTTGCCCAAAAACTTCAACAAAAACCGCAAGTGCGTATGAAATAGGTGTGTCTACTATTGTCAGGACAGATCACATTATTGCTTACGAGGTGGAGCATAACACCTCTAATCAGGTGGCCAAATTCAGTGTGCCACTACATATCTACAATTCGGTACTATACAGTAAACGCATTCGTAGCCAATGCATACAGGCAAGGTGCTGCAGGTCATGGCTACGCAAGAGATGGGCCAATCCCAGTAAACTTACTTCTCCGTATGAGCCAAAATTAGCCCGCCGAGAGTAATCTTCAGTTTTCAGAGCTTTTAGCATTTTTACTGTCTGGAGACGTGCTAATCTGAATTGCATCAGCACCTGCTTAGGATCAGCTTGTTTATATTGATTTAGCTCTGCCAGTAAGTAACCATCAAGTGACGGTAACTCTGGCATTGTTTCATTAACTGTGCGATGAAAACGGTGTTGATACCCTTGAATTTCTATATCCAACAAATGACATAGTTGGCCAGTTATAGCGAATCTCTCTCCTGGTATCCCATCCCAACTTTCGGGCTCCTGGTGAAAAAGTAGAGAAGGGAAATCATCAAATAGATTTTTAAGCTCATCAGGCATCGCCAGTAAGTGATCGAAAATATGCACTTAACCTCCTGTCAATGAAATCAGCAAGTATCCTGCACTACCAACCAAAATTACATTAAACAAGGCTAACAAGAAGGCAAAGCGGATTAACTCCTGCTCTTCTTCTGCGCTGCCTTTTGCCAAGCCAAGTAATAATGCGACGATAGGCATCGATCCAAGTGCCGCATGACCCGCGGCGCTGTTTTGTACAGCAGCCAGTACGGACAATACATTTTCAGGCAAATTCATATGGGCAATTGACGGCATTACAATTGCATTCCCCCCCACATTTGAGCCTGTTATATAACCGGCCAGCCCACCAAACGCGGCAATTAGAGGTGCTAAGGCAGCAGTGTCAAGACTACTTAGCGCCAAACGAACGCCATCTAAAAAACCAGCTTTTACTAGCAACTGGGACATAAATAAGAAGAAAAAGATGGTAATCAAAGGACGCTTTGCGCGTGAAAGGAAAGGCTTTGCTAACTCTTCTCCACCTAGTTTCACCATCAAAATGAAATTTACCAGTAGTAGCGCAATGCCCGGAGAGGCAAGTGGTTTCCAGCTAACCTGCTCGCCATGAATAACCCATAGAGTATCGAGCCCCAGACTCAGATTTGTTGCTTTTAATGAAATGATTGCGATCAACAGTGCTGCATAAGGCCAAGCCTCAACAGGAAAACGGATATTAGATTTCAAATGTAAGCGAGCCCAAATGATCCCAACTAAGGTGACTGTTGCTGCAGCCCCTACACCAGCTACTTCTGGGCCAACATCGCGACTAATTAGGTGGAGTATGCTTACAAATGCAACAGAGAATACAACCCCTAAGGCATAAGCAGTAACTTTACGATGCCCTGCTAACCAAAGCGCCAGCAGAACTCCGGCCGTAAATACAGGGGCGCTGGTCCAGGCCGTCCATGCTCCAAGAGTTTGTGAAGGCAATCCAGCGAGTTCGGCACCAATTACTGTGGCGAGCCCAAGGGTTCCCCAAGGCATAATACACATACCAGTCAGAGCAACCCTCAGCGCTACTTTTCTCCCCATTAGCGCAATCAGCAGAGGAACAGTCGCAATAAGCGATACGCCAAAGCCGGTCATTGCCTCTAGTAAAGGGGCAAGTCCGAGCACCAAAAAAACGACTTGTGCTGCGCCCTGCCAACCCAACTGTTTCACCCATTTAGATAGAGCATCATTTGCTCCCGCTCGCTCCAAATAAATTACAAATACCAGACCTGGCGCAATAACAAAAGCTGTACTCATGAAGAGCACTAACGAGTCTACAAAAACGCTACTCAATGTGCTGAATAAAAAAGGCTGTGCCACATCAAATAGCCATAATAAAAACGCCAAAAGTGCACCGCCAAGAGCGGCATACATTGGAGGTTTCCGGAAACCCATAATCATTGTTATAACGAGAACAATAGGCGAAAGTTGGAGAATTGATGTCATTGCATACTTTTTAATGGCTACAGAGCCATTAAAGGCTCTGTACAGGGAAGAAAGGGAAACTGCTAAGCAGACTAAAATTATCAGCTGAGAGATTTCACAATAGTCTGTGCTTGAAAGGCTGATTTCAGATCGCGTAAATTGTCATAGCTTTCTCGATTAGGAAAACGCTGTCGAATATGCTCGGGAGCATTAATAAACGCTCCAAAGTCGGCTTTTTCAAGCATTCCTAAATCATTAAAAGAATCACCTGCCGCAAGTACAGTAAAACCTAGGGATTGCATTGCAGCAACCACCTTAGGTTTTTGATCATCCAATCTAGCTTTCCATCCACTTAGATAGCCATCATCACCAACTGTAAGATTGTGACAAAAAATACTAGGCAACCCTAGTTTAGGAGCTAGTGGACCTAAAAATTCATAGAAGGAATCCGAAACTAAAGCAACGGGCCAAGAAGATCTCAGCTCATCTAGAAACTCGCGCGCGCCTGAAAGTGGTTCTACAGAACACACGATTTCCTTCAGATCATGATAAGCAATCTTCCTAGAGCGAAGAGTTTGTATCCGATGCTGCATTAGCAGCGAGAAATCAGGCTCATCCCTCGTAGTAAGCTTTAACTCATCCACCCCTGTTGCCTGAGCAATTTCAATCCAAACCTCAGGTAGGAGTACTCCTTCCACATCAAGGCAGACAAAAATCATAACAATCCTTTTCAATTAATGGCTCGGCCAGAATACCAAGACACTCCAGAACCGCACCTTGAGCATCACTCAAAGCACGGGAATACGCACCCGCAGAAGGGATATAGTGGTTGTAATAAGTAGCCCCCTCAGTTAGCGGCCCCAGTACCCACAAATTTTCTACTTTGCATCCGGCTTGATTCAGTGGGCTACCATGCCCCACAATCTCGACCCCATCCAAGCCCTGAGAGTTGTAAACAGGACGAACTATACCAGCCGAAAATAAATCTGCCAGAACCGATGAATCTGTGTTTAACAGGCCGCTGCTAGGAAGACGAGCACTAATTAGCCAGTCAAGTTCCGGCAAATGATTGCTGTTAAGCTGATAGCGTTCTTTATGCTCAAGCCAGACAGGCTCGTCACCTGGGTTTGCAAGTTTTACAACGCCAGCGGCAATCAGTGCAAGAAAGTCTTGATGCCTCTCTTTTTGAGGCCCTGCAACCGTGCGATTAATTAAAGGAACCCAGCTAGAATAAAAATCACGATGTGACGTTTCATTTAACCCTTTGAAATCAATTAGGCTACGGAGGGTGTCCCTTAAGTCCCGCCATACTTCTAAAGCCGCTTTGATTGGGCTATTAGTCAAACCCGAAGCTCCTTCAGCCAAATCCTCTTTGATAAACTGCACTAGCCAATCAACATATTTATCGCCACTTAAACCAGGCGGTAGCTCTGTTGGCAAATACTCCAGTGGGTCAAACGATCCATATTGCTCTGCGAGTGCAGAAAACAGTTCATCTAGTTTTGCGCTGCGGAAGGCGTGTGCTAATTGGTCGCGCAACTGATCATTTGATAGATCTGAGGATTCTGTAATTTGCTGATGCGTCAAATAAAATGCCGCACGCATTTCAGCTATCATCAATGGCAATATATCGTCAACAAAATCAAGCTGTCCTTCTTTGTTTTGCTTACGTAATTGTAACTGTAAACCCGGGGTTATAAAAAGAGGCTGATGTCGTTTTCTTGTTGTTGTTGTCTCAGGCCTTACTCTAAATGGAAGCCCTGTGCGGGAGTATAATACAATCAGTGGCTCGTTCCCTGAAGGAAGATAGTGACTCAGGCCATCCTCACGGATATACCGACCACCCCTGCCGCTACTTAACGAGGCAAGAACATCCATTGTTGCGAGACCGAAGCCTTCCACCCCCACGACTGTACCGGCATCTATTTCTGCAATACTTGCAGGCAATGGATAAACATCAGTGATATGACGCTTAGTTTGCGTTACCACTTTTCGACCTGTATGCCCCAGTGTGAGAAAAAGTTTATCAACTTCGATATCGATTTGGGCTTCGCTCGAAATTAGAAAGCCGCCTTCGGTTGTAGTTTGTAATTTAATGGCGCGCTCTCTATGTAGCTGTAAGCTAACATTAGGAGGAAGGATCGATGTAATATTTTCAAAACTCCAAGCCAAATACTCGCCAATCAATCGTCGCGGTAAAAAGTCTGTCTGGGCAACCAATTTCTGGTCAGTTGCATCAGGCTGCTCGTTAAAACTAATACCACGAGCAATGCACCATTGGTAAAAGTCAGGTCCTGTACGTTCTATAGCGCTCTGATTGGCAGCATAATCGGGGAAAACAGAAAGCTGAAAAGCCACAGTATTTAATAATAAATAATCTGGCTGATCACAACTATGCAAACCAACTCCTGGCTGATTAGGTTCGAATATTATTATATGTAAGTGCTGTTCCTTGAGTTCTGTGGCCAAAGCTAGCAAGCGTTCAAGAATTGCCAAACCTCTCGAGCCTAAACCGATAATACCGACTCGGAGTAACGTGGGAACTTCAAATTTGGGGGTTACCATCTGTTTGTTTCCTCAAAAAAATGAGGAATTGCAATGGCGTGGTTTTGCTCAAGAGCTTCATCATAAATTGCTTTTCCTAGGGCCAGGTCTAGTATGCCCATCCCGAAAGGGGAGTAAACCAATGGACGGCTGTCATCGACACTGATTTGTCCGCGAATAAGCTCAGCCAGAGTTCCTGTAACAAAATCACGACTTCCAGTCAATTGCTCCGCCAAATGCGGGCTGGTGCTTGCTTTTAGACAATGGTCGACATCATCAAAGATATTCCAAGCTCCGACAATTAGTTCAGGAGCTATATCTCGTAAGGAGATATTCAATACAATTTGCCCCGGTCTGAATCGCATAGGTTCCAACACATAGGGCGTGCCAGCATTCGTTGCAAATACCACGATATCGGCTTCAAGAGCGGCAGAGAGATCTATCGCGACCCCTGTTTCTGCATCACTTTGCTCTGCAGCATAGTTACTGAAGGCTTGTGCAGAAGCTGCGTCTTTATCGTAAACAGAAACTTTTTGTAGTTGCCAATCATCCGCAAAAAACATATCTAAAATGTTGCGCGCAATAATGCCTGCCCCAATAAAGGCAATGCTTTCTACTTTTCGATGCTGTTTATTAAGCCAAAAAGCGCCTAGTACAGCAGATGCAGCAGTTCGAGCAGCACTGATCAGAGATGCCTCTAGACAAGCAAAGGGGTAGCCAGTTTCTTGGTCATTCAAAATTAATACCGCAGAAGCACGAGGAATGCCTTGGCGAATATTATCCGGGAAGCTTGAAATCCACTTAATCCCAGAAACATTGACATCTGAATGAATCGACGCAGGTAACGCGATAATTCTATTTTTCTCATTTTGTGGGAAGCGTAGAAAGTAGCTATCCGGATTGACGGTTTCTCCATCGTGATGTGCAAGATAACTCGCTTCAACACTGTTAAGAGTCTGACGTGGGTTTTCGGCTAAAATCTTCTTAATTACAGCGCCAGGAATTATATTAAATTCAAACATATAAGATCAAAAATCCAAATAAGTTAACAAGATATTAAGCTAGCAAAATGGGGGTGCGCTCTTCTGGCTCGCCCTCAAGGATCGTTCCAAAATGGCTTTCCACCCACAAATCATCATAAATTGTGTCCAAATAGCGCTCCCCTAAGTCAGGAGAAATAGCAACAACTGTCGCGTCTTTAGGAAGTCGTGCACTCCAAGCTTTAACAGCGGCAAGAACAGTACCAGTTGAGCCTCCAGCCAATAAACCGTTACTGCTCGCCATGTAGCGGCACATTTTGACTGCTTCCGACTCTGCGATCATTTCAAAGGCATAAATACCTTTCGGTGAATATATTTCAGGACGACGGCTTGTCCCTAAGCCTGGGATATACCGCTTGGATGGCGCAAAACCAAAAGTCACTGAGCCGATGCTATCTACCGCTATAACTTTTGTTTCTGGATGAAATTCATTGAAATACTTTACGCAGCCCATCAGAGTCCCGCCGGTTCCTGCGCCTATAAATAGATAATCAATTTTTTCAAATGTGTCTGCAATTGCTTGTGCAGTTCTTCTGTAATGAGTAAGTGGATTTTCAGGGTTTGCATACTGGTTTAGCCAGCAATAATGTGCATCCTGTTTCAACATTTGCTGTATGTAAGCAATGCGCGACCCTAAAAATCCACCATTTTCATCCCTCTGGTCAATCACGATTACGTCGGCACCAAATGCTTTCATCATTTTTATGTTGTGTGCTGAAGTATTTGGATCAACAACGCAAGTAAATTGATAACCGCGTTCCGCACAAATCATGCTTAGGGCTACACCTAGACTACCTGAAGAAGACTCAATCAACTTAGTGTCAGGGGTGATTTGACCTCTAGCCTCCAGGTCCTCAATCATGCCTAATGCTGCTTTTATCTTGACAGAGCCTGCTGGATTCAACGCTTCGAGCTTCAGATATAACTTTTTTATTCCCAAGCCTTGAACATGCATGAAGTTGTGATCGTTAATTATTCTTGATAAAGGCCCCACAGACGCGCCTAGAAATGTAAGTGAATCTCTCAAAACGGCCACCATAAAATTACAAAAGATTACAAAAGATTACTTAGTAAGTATTAATTTAACTGCTTGTTTGATTTTGGTCAATTTGCGGTAAGTAAATGTTGGATTTTTGTATTTTATTGGAGTGCACTGTAAGGGCTCAGCCGTACCACAGCAATTTCTTCACTGACTCTGGCATGCTGCGCTTTTTATCTCTGGAGCGGTAGCATGGGCGTTCGTCGATCGGATCTGAGTTTGAAAGCGGTGCATATTTGGCGAGCCAGCGGCTTGACTCAGGCTGCGTTTTGTCGCCAGCATGGATATAAGCGTGCTACTTTTTCAAGCTGGGTGAAACGCCATCAAACCCATTTATCCGCCACCACGACTTTTGATGCAGCACCCATAACAAATTCGTCCATTGCCCCGCTGACTTTGGTGACGACGCAATGGCCAACGCCCAGTGCCGAAACATTGCAGCTGCGTTTGGCCAATGGGGTCGATTTGACCTTGCCGACCAGCACCTGCGCCACTTGGTTGGCGAATCTGCTGCGCGCTTTGGCATGTTGCCGCCATTCGCTTCGCTGCAATTGGTTGTCGAACCGGTCGATATGCGCCTTGGTATCGAGGGTTTGTCGGCCAAGATTCATGCCCGTTTGCAGCGTTCCCCCGTCGAAGGGGCTGCGTATGCGTTTCGCAATCAGCGCAGCAATCGCCTCAAAGTACTGCTGTGGGATCGCTCTGGCGTCTGGTTGGCGCAACGGCGTTTGCATCACGGTCGATTTGTTTGGCCACAATCGGGCGATGCGGTGTTTACGCTGGATGCGGCGCAGTGGCAATGGTTGGTGAGCGGTGTCGATTGGCAACGACTCGCGCCGCCACCGCTGTCAGAATACGCCTACTAATTCACGGTAAGGGTGAATAAAATAGTTGTCGCAGTATTGCGCTATACAGCATGTAATATATGATTCCTAGGGTAATACCCTGTAAAATCAACACATGGATCTCGCTCAAGAACTCGCCAATTCAAACCTACCTGCCGCAGTCCGTGCGGCGATTTTGGCGCAATCTGAGTTACTCACTCAGCAAGATCAACAACTCAAGCAATACGTCTCCGACATCCAAAATAAAACGCAAACCATCGAAGCGCTAACGATGGAATTGGCCTATCTGCGCCGCATGCGTTATGGCGCTAAGACCGAGGTGATGAGTAGCGAGCAGCAGGATTTGTTTGAAGAAGCGCTCGATGCCGATATGGCCGCGCTGGAAGCTAAACTCGCCGCCGAGCAAGCCAACAACACCCCCGAAGTCAGCAACAAAACGCCACGCATTCGCGCAGGTCGCCAAGCCTTACCGGCGCACTTACCGCGTACTGATATGGTTCATGAACCTGAATCATGCACCTGCGGCCAATGTGGTCAGGGTTTAGTTAAAGTCGGCGAAGACATCAGCGAGCAACTGCATGTGCAACCGGCGGTGTTTAGCGTGCTGCGCCACATTCGCCCGCAATACGCCTGCCGCAGCTGCCAAACGATGACCGCTGCACCGATTCCGGCGGCGATCATTCACGGTGGTTTGCCCACTGCGGCCACTTTGGCTTGGGTGATGGTCAGCAAATACGTCGATCATTTACCGCTGTATCGGTTAAGGCAAATCGCCGAACGCAGCGAAGTGCCGTTAGCAGAAAGCACGCTGGCCAGTTGGGTTGGCACCGTCGGCTGGTGGTTGCAGCCATTGGCGGATCGATTGCGTGAACGACTTAAAAGCGAATCGGTGCTGCATGCCGATGAAACGCCAGTCAAACAGCTTGATCCGGGCAAAGGCAAAACCGCGTATTTATGGGCGTATCGCAACACGCCTTTGAGTGGCAGTGCGCCGATCATTTTGTTCGACTATCAAGGCGGTCGCTCGGGTCAACACGTCCGCGATTTCCTCACCGATTGGCAAGGTCAACTGATGGTCGACGATTACGGCGGCTACAAAGCGCTGTTCAAAACCGGCGTGATTGAGCTCGGTTGCTGGGCGCACGCACGACGCAAATTCTTCGAATTGCATCAGGCCAACGGCAGCCCGATTGCCGCAGAGGCACTGCGTCGAATTGGCGAACTGTATGCACTGGAAGCGCAGGCTAAAGATTAAAACCCCGAGCAACGCTTGGCGCTACGCCAGCAAGCCGCGCAGCCTAAACTGCTCGAATTCAAGATTTGGTTGAATGAAACCGGTAGCAAAGTCGCGCCCAATAGCGCCCTGGCTAAAGCGATCATTTACAGCCAAAGGCGCTGGGCGGCGCTTGAACGCTACGCCCAAAGCGGCATCGCGCCAATCGATAACAATCCGGTCGAAAACAGCATTCGGCCGATTGCGATTGGCAAAAGAACTGGCTATTTGCAGGGAGCGAGCGCGCTGGTCAACGCGCTGCCGCAATTCAAACGCTACTGGGCACCGCCAAACTCAACGACCTCGACCCGATAGCCTGGCTCACCGACACCCTAGAAAAGCTACCCACTTGGCCGAACTGCCGCATCGACGAATTATTACCGCTACGAGCACTACAGAAACTTAAGCGTAACGGTGGTGGAGCGGCTGAGCCCTTACGTTTCGATTACGGCGCAGAAGTACGATCCCAATAAATGTAATGTCGGTTTAATCAGGAAACAGGGCAGCTGCAAATCGAGATTAAGGGCTGCCCAGCCGCAAAGTGTTGAAGCGCAGCGCATCTGCCAAGAAGACTTGAACGAAGTGATTGCTACTTTGTCCAAGATAAAACCACCATCGAACGCGGGTTGTTTGATGAAGAACTAGTACCTGAGGAGCTGACCCAGCTGCGCATGGGAAAAATTATCAAAGACAAATTTCCCGAACTGGACGCCGAAGATCAGGAGGCAGTACGGTCAACCGCTCAGTGATTAGCCATGGTTAAATGAATAATCGATCACTTGTTGTTTGAATGTTTGCCATTTCAGAAGGCGAATGCACTAAATAGGAGTCGTCTTCATTTGCAACTTGCAGAGCGCATACAGCGCAGTCTGCCGATCTTGAGTCGTGCTGCGGCCTCGCGGACGTTCAGCCCGTTAGCGACAAGTTCCCGAGCCCGGTGTAACTTGTCCGCTGGTTACGACCGGCTTGCGTCCACCCTTTCGTCCGCGTGCAGCGGCGGCAGTCAATCCAGCCTAGTACGCTCACGGATCAGGTCGCGCCGAACTGACCCAATGCACCGAAAACATGGAAAATCAACCGTCCCTGATGGGTGGTATCAATACTTTCGGTTAGCGACTGAAAGCCGACACCACGTGCGTCCAGCGCTCCTACTGTCTCAATCAGGTGCGCAGTGAGCGGCCAAGCCGATCCAGCCCCAAAACAACCAGTACGTCACCGGTCGCGTAGATAGGCCAGCGCAGTGGCCAAGCCGGG
>NZ_CP054145.1 GCF_013284055.1 Deefgea piscis
AACAATAACGGAGTAGATCTGCAAAATGTTGACGCCATAGCTCAAACATTAGGGTCCTATAGAAGATTTGATGATGGCCGCAATTTATACAATTTCAACAATGGTCATAACATGGATACAAATGGAAATGTTCTATCGGTGAATTTTAGTGAAAAAGACTCAAAAACAGCCTCGAGAATTATAAATGGAGAAGCAATAAATACCACAAGAATAGATCATGGATTTCTTAAATTCATTCTTGACCCAGGATATGGAGCTCTAATGAACACTACTGATCTTGAATTCCTTGAGCAGATGACAACCAAGTTCTCTGAAAAAGGTACAAACATAACAAAAATAGATGAGAAATTCTCAAAATTCTCACCAACTCCGAGAGAGAAAATTACCTATACAAGAACAGGAGAAAAAATAGACATTTTAAATAATGACGACATTAACAATATAGTCAATAAGTCAACGCTAGAAAAAATAAGCGAAAACTCAAAAAAAACCTTGATCAGAGAATTAATGCACGGAAAAACCAACGAAAAAACACAACAAATTAACATTTTTGATTTACTAAAGAATTTCACTAAAAAATAATACTCACCTCTGCAGAAAGCCCATACACCTCCACCACTTTATCCAATAAACGCCCAAGGGGTAATGGAGTTTATATATGATTAGTTCTGTTACTAATACATCAATTAACACGACATCAAATAAAAGCACAAATCAAATAAACCTTTCTGCAATTTGCGACAGCTGCGACCCACGCAATGCTAATTATGGAAAATACACAGAGCAGCAAATATCTACGGCATTCCAACAAAGAAATGAACGAGAATATAATGCATTTTTAAAATATGCAGGAGATGCAACGCCAACTGGTATTGTAAAATTTGCGGCCGCGTACGTGAAATTTTATGACTCACTTTCACCTGAAGAACAAAAAAATCCAACATATGCTGGAACAAGAGAGAGTGCCACTGCATTGCTTAATGGCGCAAAAGCAATGGAAGGGAAGTCTGAAAGCTCATCTACCTCAAACACAAAGTATGCAAGCCTGTTCGATGCGTTTGATATCTTCGTTACTCGCCAAAAATCGATGCATACAATTAATACGAAAAATAACGAAAACTCATCATCAACAAAAATTACATTATCAGATGAAGCTAAAAAACTACTTAATAACTCTATTAAATAGAATTGCTATATCAGCCCCCTGGTTTTTACCACCATGATCGTGCTCCATGAATTCACAATCGTAACTAATAAACAATTTCAATTCCTGTGGGTAGGCCATTAACTTCTACCCCGTTTTCCAATGACCGCCCCAAGGTGACAGGTTTCATTGTGACTTGATGCTGGCTCTTCCCCACTATCCTCACATAGTAGCGACCATCTTTGGCATGAATAGCGCTAGCAGGCACTACTACAGCGGAGGGATTTTTGTAAGCAATCACGGATAAATTGGCACTCATTCCCAAACGCATCTGCTTACGCTGTTCAGGCAATAATTTGGGGATGGAAACACTAATGTCATAACGCGCACCACTCCCTTCCGATGAAGTCGAGGATTGGGAGGCGATTCTTGTTATTTGCCCTGTTAGCGGCACTCCCTCGAATCCATCGCCTGTAATATCAACATTCATCCCTTCATGCAGACGATTGACATCAACCTCATCGACCTTGGCCGTAACTTTGAGCTGTTCAAGATTAGCCAATCCAAAGAGCGGTTGATCACGTCGAACATTTCCACCCACTTGAATTGTCTCTGTAGATGTATTTTCGGCTGAATTACTAGGTACACGTACAATCACTCCAGCAAATGGAGCTCGCACTTCCTTACGTGCTAATTGTGCTTGCAAAGTTTCATACTTAGCTTGGGCATTGGCCAATTCCATCTCTGCAATTCTTCTAGCATCACCATGCGCTTTTGCAATCACAGCCTGCAATTCAACATCTGCGGCTTGCGCGTCCAGTTTCAAGGATTTTTGTTGTTGTACCAAAGTATCAAGCTCCATTTTTGGCACGATACCTTGCTCAAACAACAATCGAGTTTCTGCTAATTTATGCTCAGTGTCGCTTAAATTGAATTGAATGCCAGTCAAGGTTCGTTTTGCACGCATGACTTCGGAGCTTTGCGCCCATTTGTCGAACTCTTGAACACTCCGCTCGGCCTTTAATTTGACTGCCAAAGCCTCTCGCAATTGGATCTCAAGGTTGCTAGGGTCGAAACTGGCAAGCAATTGATCTCGCTCTACTTTTAATCCTTCTTCAGCGTGAATCTGCACAATACTGCCATCAAAAGGTGCAGACATTGTAACCAGCACACTTGGTTCGATCCGGCCAACCAAAGCAATGCGCTGTATCACCTCCTGCGGCTCAACACGCAGCATATTGGGCTGAGCAACCTCATGAGTTCGACCATAAGTTAATCCAGCACCAATCACCAAAATGAAGATGGTTACACCTACCAGCAGTCCAACTTTTTTCTTTTTGGAAAGATTAGTCATTAATCGCAATTTGCCAATTCTCCAGGGTCGTTCCAAGCTTCAGATCAAGTTGTGTTTGTGCGTTCAAATAGGAGATCAAGGCATTTAATCGAACACTTTCTGCATTGCGTAAATCACTCTCAAAACTCAACACTTGAAAGTTAGACGAGCGGCCAACCTTTAACTTTTGCCGTTCAATATCTAATTTTTTGAGTGAGAGTTCATAAGCTCGTTTAGAAATCTCGAACTGTCGCCAGCGAGTGGATATATCACGGAGGGAGTTATGTACAGTTTGTTCTAATTGTTGCTTTGCTTCAGCTTCTCGCAAAGCCTGCGTATCTACGGTTGCTTGAGCCTGAATCTCTCCCTGTTGTCGAGATAAATCACCAAGAGGAATTTCAAGTTTTAAGCCAATAAAATTATCACTACGCACATTAGTGACATTGGATTCAATCCCCGTTTGCTCGGTCGTGTGATTTACCCCCCCCACCAGAGACACATCCCAAAGACGTTGATTTTTTGCCAACTTAAGATTAATTCGTGCCTGCTGGCCTGCAATCAACTGTGCTAAATATTCTGGCTGGTTTTCTAATGCGACCCGTTGGGCTTGAGCATTGTCAATTACGACAGGCTCTGCGTTCAAATCGTCATTGGCTCGTATTGCGGTAGCTAAGTCAATCGCCAGTAATCGCAATAATTCAACGCGGCTTGCATCCAATTGATTTTTGGCCTCTTCAACAGCTAACTCTTGCGTGGCGGCATCTGCCTCAGTTTGTACGATTTCAAACTCAGCCATACGGCCAGCTGAAATCAATGCCTTATTGACGACCAATAACTGTTTTGACCGCTCCAAAGCATCTTGAGTTATATCCAACTGCTTCTGGGCACGGACAAAATCTCGGTAAGCGAGAATAATTTGTGTAACGGTCTGTGAGACTGTCGATTTCAAGCTCAAGCGATAAGCTTTTTCATTCAATTGAGCCAACTGAACTGGAGCCATATTCACATCCCAGCCCGCATCCCTAAGTAATGGCTGAATGACACTGAAACTTACCGCAGAGAGCCTATTATCAAGCTGATGGCTAGATTGTCCTCTCCAGGCTAAGTTTATTTTTGTGCCTAATGGGGTAATCATGGAGAGTCCGGTATTTAGGTCAGCCGTTTTGTCGCTCTGACTGTCCTTGATCTGATTCCGTAGAAACTGGGTACTCAACAACAACTTGGGAGTAAACCGATCTTCAGCAACACGTAAATCAAATTTCTGAGCAACTCTCTGCAAATAGGCACTACTAATTGAACGATTGTTGCGTAACCCAAGATAAATTGCATCCGATAAACTAAGTTCTATGCTATTCAAAATAGGGGCGGCAACCGGCTCTTTTGGCATTGTTGGCCGAGAAATCTGTGTTTGATCGAAAGCATACACTGAACTTATGGCAGAGAATCCCAAGAAAAGCTCAAGCATAGAAAAGCGAAAATTACTCATCCCTTAGCGCCTGTACAGGGTTCAATCTTGATGCGAGCATTGCTGGATAAATTCCAAAAAATAAGCCAATGAACATAGAACAAGCCACTCCAATCGGTATTGCCTCCACAGCTAAGGTGAACTGCCAAGCGGAAATTAGAGTAAAAATATAAGCACTGATGATACCCAGTAGCACACCTAGCAATGCCCCTGCTGCCGATAAACTTGCAGCCTCAAATAAGAACAAGGTACGAATGTCGCTTTGTCGAGCGCCTAACGCCATACGAACTCCAATTTCTCGTCGTCGTTCTGAAACACTCATCAACATGACGTTCATGACCCCAATACCACCAACTAACAATGAAATGCAGCCTAAGCCAGCCAGTAGATAAGTAAACATGTCCCCTTGGCGACGTAGACCATCCAACAATTGCTGAGGAGCTTGCACGTTGACGAGATGAGTCGGAAACAACGATGTTAAATATTCTTGAAGTTGAACCTGAAGCATTGGTGAGTTCTGATGTTCTTTTACCTGAACAAGAATATTCCCTAATTCAGCAGTTGGATGAATTCGGCGCATCGCTCCCATTGGCAGCATCACAGCATCATCAAAAACTACAGGAACCAGTGGATTGGGTGGCTGCGCCTCTAGGATACCAACCACCGTGAATAGATCGTCATTAATGCGAACCAATGAACCAACAAGGACGGAATTCACGCCATGACTCAACGCATTAGCAACTCTCGCACCAAGCACTACAAAGGTTTCTCGATGATCGAAATCAGAGATGAAACGACCTTGAGCTAACCGCAATCCAGCAATGTCAGCCAAGCCCACCGTAGTACCAACAATGCTTGAATCCACAGATTGACCGTTATAACCAACCTTCGCTCCAAATAAAGTCAGACCTGCGATGTTTGCCACATTAGGCATCGCCTGTTGGAAATCGGTGACGTTAATCTTGAGAGGGAGAGGAGTTTTTGCTTTTGCCGAAGGCGGAAAGTTCACAATGAGCGTATTTGACCCCATTGACTGAAATGTTCGAAGCGATTCATCAGCAGCATTTTGACCAATATTCAGCAGCGCAATGATGGAAGCACAACCAATGGTAATACCCAATAATGCCAATAATGATCGATGACGAAATATTAGTAAGCTACTCAAGGACTCCACAAACTGCTGAGCTAATGAGGGCTTACCATTTTTGACCAACTCAAGCATACGATATGATCTTTTCTGCTGAATTAGCCTCGACAAGCTGCCCGCGAACTACTTCAATCTTTCGGCTAAAACGTGAAGCAATCACATTGTCGTGCGTAACCATAACCAACGTGACCCCAGCATTTTTATTTAATGCCAGGAGCAACTCCAGGACGTCTTCCGACGTTGAATGATCAAGATTTCCAGTAGGCTCATCGGCAAGAATAATTGAAGGATCACCTACTAATGCTCTAGCAATAGCAACTCGCTGCCGCTGCCCTCCTGATAAGTCCGCAGGACGATGCTTAACGCGATCTGCAAGACCCACTTTATCCAGTTGAATCCATGCCAATTCACGCGAGTCTTGCCGAGACATGCCACGATAAAATAATGGCAATGCGACATTATCTAAAGCAGTTAGATGTGCAAGTAAGTTGAAAGACTGAAAAATAAACCCAATTTCTCGATTCCGAATATCCGCTCGTTCATCAGCTGATGTAGCTAAGACATCACGATCAGACAGAAAAAATTGTCCGCTACTCGGTAAATCTAATAAACCCAAGATATTTAACAGAGTGCTTTTACCTGAGCCAGAAGCACCAACGATGGCACAATCATCGCCCTGCTGGATGCCTAAAGATACGCCCTGCAAGATTGACAAGGGAGCACCCCGAGTCTGATAGGTATAGCTGATATTATCCAAAAAAATTAATGGCCGCTCAGTTGCATCAACACTGATGTCCTTCATAAACAACTTTACCTTGCAAAGCGCAGGTGAAAATACGATGCGTATTATATGGAACAATGAAATTGATTACATCATGCTTTCGCCTGAAAAAAAATGATTAACAACACATCAATAATTTTTGATCACCATATAAGTCTCACCTTTATTTGAATCTCCATACGTTCCAGCAGCGGGATCAACCTGTACACAAAGGCGAGCAGGCTGATTATTAGGCTGATTACAACGGTTTAACTGCGCACGCCCAGCCCGCTTAGCCCAATCTTCAGCCCCTGCTTTGAGCATCACCACTTCGGCCTGCAATGCATTACGCTCAGTCACGAGTTTCTCAACTTGGCTGCGCTGATACCAAACCGTTCCCCAAGCAATCAAGAGTGCTGCTGCAATCATGCCCAGCGTAGAACCACCAGCGACCAACGCCCATTTCCAGCCAAACGAAGCAGTCACACGATCTAACTTGGCTTCCACATCATTGGCCGACCTCGCCGCACCGGCCAAACCACCAATAATTGGTTTAAGCGCGTTTTCTAAAGCCGTTTTCGTCTCATCACCCACGTTCTTCAGCGACGTGCCAACCCCTGCTTCGACTGCTTGTGCTGCACCGCTTTTAACAGCAGGCTGCACGTCATTGGCGGCCAGTTTGACAGCTTCAACCGCCTGATTGGCTGCTTGAGTAGCCCGAGCCAAGGCCGCAATTTGCTCTTTTAAATCTTTCTGCAGTGCTGCATTCGCGGCGGTTTGCTCTTCAGCCATCGTGAGCAAAATGGCGAGCTTTTGTGACTGATCCATATAAATTCCTTTCCACTTGATGCGATAGATATTGGGTTTTACCGACTCCATCCAGGACTCGGCGCTGGCGGTTCTTGATCTTGTGTTGGTTCTGGTTTGGGTTTTCGTTGCGGCTCGATCTGCGCGGCCAGCTGCGCAACCCAAATGGGTACTTTTTCTGCGCTATCGGCATTAACGCAACGCGGCGAGCACGCAGTAATCGCGGCAATCACTTCCGCCTGCGGTCGGCGCTGTTGCAAAGCCGATGATGCGGCATCAAAATCCACCCGCTTCCAGTCCACTTGTTCTGGCTGCAGCTTGGCCGCCTTCAGTGCATCAAGTGCGACTTCGGCGTAAATCGTTTCACTGTTAACATACACGGCAGGACTCGGACCACCCACGCGATGCCGTAACAGCACATCTTTTAAATCCTTCACGCGCTGGATCGCTGCTTCACGCAGCGCCTGTTTTTTCTCATCGAGCTGACGCTGTTTTTCTTGTTCGAGTCGTTGCCGTTGTTGCTCTACTCGCTGCGCGGCTTCGAGTGCTTGCCGCTCGGCTTGAGCGCGTTGTTCAGCCAACGCCTGCGCGGCCAAGTCTTGTTTGAATTGCGCGGTTGCCTGTCGAGCAAAATCACGAACTTCATTTTCAAGGCGGATTTTGTCGGCGCTGGCTTGCGCCTCTTCACTCTGCTTCTGCTCGCGTTCGGCCTTGGCCAAGGCCAAGTTTCCCGATACATCAATCAAGCCAACAGCGCGATTAGCGCGTTCTAACTCGCCTTCTGCAGCACGTCGCACCAGCAAGGCGCTGATGTCAGTTGCGGCCAGTTTTCTGACTCCGATGCCACCCAGGTGAAACTCGGGTTCTCGATCTATGCCCTGCTCTTTCAGGCTGCGATGATCCACCCGCGCTGCATGCCCATAACGCGCTAGGTGTTCGTTCTGAATTTCTGCCCAGCTTTGTCGCGTGGCGAGTAATCTTTCTTCGGTGCCTGCGCTGTCTTTTTTGCAGCCGCCACGCTCTGGATTTTTCGCGTTATAGCGTTTGAAATACTGTGACGGATCGCGCTCAATCTCGTCGTTGGTTCGCTCGCTGTACATGATATGTGCATGCGGCTGTTCAGCGCCTTCGAGTGCCGCCTTGGGCGTATGGATCGCCCATTGGTAGGCATGCAATTTGCCTAACTCATTCTGCACAAAGTCTTCGACTAATTCACGCCGCTGATCGGGCGTGAGTTCTCGCGGTAGCGCGACTTCGATTTCACGATACGTCGCGCCATTGGCGCGTTCGTACTCGTCGGCAGATTGCCAGAAGTGGGCTGGATTGTGCTCAGCCCACTTTGGCATATTGCCGTAGCCACTGCACTCTAAATCCTCATAGCGTGGTGAGTCGCTATATTTCCCTTCACGGGAGATATAGGCGGCATGGGCGGCGGCTTTGCCTTTGCCGCCCACTTTCACCGAGCAATGATAGGATGCCATGAGTGCGTGACTGGCCTTTGGTTTGGGTGTTGTTTTTGACTTTGCCGTGGTATTTTAATTGGCTCCATGCAGTGGCGCACGTTTCTCGAAGAGAAACAACTAAGTGCGCCTTCCATATACTTCACATGGAAGGATACGCCTTTGCAGTGAAAACCGGAAGCAGCTAGACTACTCAGATCAAACCACCCATGATCAGGAGTCAGCAATGGCAACAACAGATTGGCTACAAGATAGAATCGCCCACCTTAAGGCTCTAAAAAATCCAAGTGAGCAACAGTCACTATTAATCTTGTTAGCAGAAAAAATTGAGCGCACAACACAAGAAGAAAAAACCTTCTCAGCTTTGGTTCGGGCTGAGAAAGCGATGCTCGCAGCGACCAAAGCCCGCCAAGCAGCAAATCAGTTAATCAATAGCGAAAATCGCAAAGCCAAAGAAGCTGAGCGTAAGGCGAGAAACCATCGCTTGATTCAGCAAGGTGCTCTGGTAGATTTGGCTGGACTGGAACATCGGAGCAAAGGTGAAATTCTGGGTTTACTCCTCGCGGGAGCAAAAACGATTGACCCAGAGAAGTGGGCATCTTGGAAAATCAGCGGAGACACTTTGTTGGCCGAAGTAGAAGCAAAGAACAAGCAGGCCAAACTGTAGTAGTTTGAATTAAGCCTGATCGGCTTTTAGCTTGAATGATCGCTGCAAATTAACGGGCGCGTCGTGCTGTCGTTCGATCACCCACCCAGGTCAAAAGCGCCCGAAGTTTTGCTTGAGTTTTAGTATCCTGTTTATGGGATAAAGCCAAGGCGAGCATGCCATGCCGCTTTGGTTTCTTCTTGGCCATACTGCAGCGCTAAAGCAGGATCAAAATTGAGATTTTGTTTTGCCCAATATAATGCGCGGTAGTAGGTCATCGAATCAATTTCAGGCAACTCTAAAAAGAGTTCTTGTAGTCGTGAGTATTGGCGATAGGTCTCTTCGCCATAGTCCTGTAGTAGTACAAATGCCCAGCCCGAAGGATTGCCGATTTTTTCAGGGTTGAGGCTGGGCAGTAAGGGGTAGGTCTTTTCAGTTTGATCGTTGGTCAAAATCATGAAGTGGCGATGATCAGTATCAGACACCATCGCCAGGCGGCGGCGAATAGTGCCATCTGGCCATACGCCAGCATCGATTTCGATAATGTCGCCTGTTTCAAAAGTGACGATGGGATTCTGCATACTGCCCTCCTTCACACCGATGACCGTTCCTGTCGCTGCTTATTTGGCGTTGGCCGTTAACTGGCCCCGTAATTCGGCGGCGGTTTGTAATGCGGCTTTGACTTCTTGCTGAGCGGCATCCAGTTCGCGGGCTTGTTGTTGGATTTGAGTTTGCAAGGATTCAATTTTGCCGTTCAAGGTCGCAATGGTGGTGTTGGCCATTTCAGCTTTGCTGCTTTCCAGTGTAGCCAATTCCCGCACTTGGTTAAGTTGGCGCTTTAATTCATCGGTGGCCGCTTCGGCCACTTGAGCGCGATGCTCAGCCGCTTCCAGTTTGGCAGCAGTAACAGCAGCCAGTTTTTCAGCGTCGATGCGCCCTTGGCGCTCCAGTTCCAGCTGTGCTTGCAATTGAGCGATTAAAGCCTGTTGCTCGGTGAGTTTTTCAGCTTGGTTTTCGAGTTTGTTGCGAGTCTGCGCGACTTCGATCCGCGCCGCTTCGGCGGCGCTGCGCTCGCGTTGCAGTTCTTGCCCTTGACGCTCCAGTTCGGTGGCTCGTTCTGCCGCAGTGGCCGCTTCACGATCCCGCTCAGTGGTCAGGATGACAATGTGTTCGGCAAGGGTATCGCGCTCCCCTTCCAGGATTTCACCCACCGCAGCCAATTCACTGGCTTCGGTTTGTGCCAACACTAAACGCCCTTCGACTTCCGCCCTTGCAGTCGATGCTGCCTTAGCGATTTCTGCCGCAATCGCTGCAGTCAGCGCATCAGGCAATGCCGCGACAACCGCCGCCATTTGTGGACGCGCATCACGCCACGCAGCAAGGTGGCGGTGGATTGTATTCGGGCTACCCGTTCCCAGCCGTTCTCGGATGGCGCGAATGGTGGCTTGTTGACCATCACCCACCAAGGCATCAGCGACCGCAGCGACTTGCTCGTAAGAAACACCTTCTCGTGCCATACCCCACCCCACATCGTAAAATACAATAACATATCAATACAGATATGATACGATACAATATGAAATTGTACAAGTAACACGATGAAAACCAACACAAACACCACACTCAAAAAAGCCGCATAAACGCCCATAGAGCGATTTTTTGGGGTCTAGTCACAGAAACCCCTATGACAATAGGTAAAAACGGCTAAAACCCCGCTTTTTGTGGATTTGAAGCGATGTTTTAACCAGACCGCGAAAGCTATGCCTATTCTGGCCGTGCGGGTTCAGGTTTTCACGCTGGTAAAAAGCGCACTACACCTGCCAAACTGGTTTTTGGGCAGGTTAGAGCTGAAGCTGGCCTAGCGGGTAACACCGCGCTTTACCCACTGGATCAACTGAGGGTGTTTGAATTTTGGAAAGTGTGATTTCGCACGAATGCGGGTTAGGACGCTTGGCCTATGGCCAAGATTGAAATGATTGCGCCAGAGGCGCTGCTTATTTGGGAGGGGGAGCCGACTTGATCGGGGGAACCCCGAAGGGGTGCCACGGCTTTGCCCGCGTTAAAGACTGTTAAAAAGAGTTAAAGACGCGCGCGCATGTTACGGTTTTTGAAACCCGCGTAGATATTGGGTTTGCGGCTATGTTTTGCAGCCGAAAGCACGATAGTGGCTGCAGCCGAAAGCACGATAGTTCCGCAGCCGAAAGCACGATAGTTCCGCAGCCGAAAGCACGATATTGCAGCCGAAAGCACGATAGCATTGCAGCTGATAACACGATATTCATAGTAGAGACTTAAGCGCTGCATTTGGATCTCGGTCATAAACCATTACTACATCGCCAGAGCATAATTGATAGCGATACTGCGGAATGGTGTCGGCCTCAATAATCTCTTTCAGTTTACTTTTAAAATTTCGCACAACATCAGTACTGCCACTCTTTCCATGCAGAGCACTAAGGCTAATTTTCCAAGAACCTTGTTTCCCTACATGCTTGCGAGCAATCTCGTACAAACGACGCTCTAGTGGTTTCCTCAAGCGGAAATAATCAGGGAGAATGGTTAAAACTTCATGAGCTTGGATTGCGCTAAAAAGCCAATCCGAAAGCGTGACTTCGATGGCAACCATCCTAGAATCTTCAGGTGATTTTTCGACGATTTCCCAAGAGTCAATTAATCCAAAGTTTTTTGTCGCCCGCTCTCCTCCTGTCTTTATGTCAGTTTTAATTCGAGTTCCCGCTAAACGATCCAATGCCGCCTTTAACCTGTCATAGTCACGCCCACAGATATTTCTATTAGTTGCAACCAACAAATCATAAGCAGTAAATCGAACTGTTTTTGATGGCTTCTTTTTTTGATTGATCGCCTCTGTTAATTGACTAGTGCAGTAGATCAAAACATCTTTGTCGTGCTGCGTAGCTCGTCCACATACAGACGGTTGAACTTCAACGCTTTTTTTTCCATCTTCACTTGTCCACTTCCAAACTTTTAAATCTTCGCGAGTCGAAAGTGAAAATATAGGCGCTTCCATACTGGCTTGATCGTCTTTAAGTGCGTAATCAACCAGATCACAAACGAAGAAATCAGCCTGCAAATGCCTAACAGGAGCAAGGTTTGGATTATCTGTTGTTAATGATTCAGACTCTCTCGTTTTCAAACTGGCGTCTTTGCGTTGCTTGGCCTCGGCAGTGCGCTGACTCAGCAATTCAAAAATGCTACCTTGTCTAGGCGCAGCTATCTCTGGTTTCTCGTCAAGATCAGGCGCTCCAGCATTCCGCTCCGCAATCTTCGCCTTCGCATTTTCAAACGCAGCCAAAAACTGAGGGTCGCCGAACATCGCAGCAAAAAAGGCTGGCGTTGCTTTTTCATCCGTAAATGGAATTGCACCACGGCTAACGATGTAACCCGTCATCGCCACTTTGTAGGCTTCGGGATTGGCCTCAAGATCAGCAACACTGAGAGTTTTCATTTCAGCCATTACGCAATTTGTTTTAACCAAGAATCAAGGGCTTCAACAAAGATTTCCTGACTCTTTTTATCAAGCTTAATACCCGCATTTTTTAGAGCTTCATAGCGCTCACGATCTAACTTGACCGTCAATGCTTTGTAATAATCCAAAACTTGAGGCTTCGTTTCGAGTGCGTCATGCTGCACCACTGCAGGCGCTGCCTGCCCTTTTTTTGCAACAAGACCAGAGGTCAAGCTAGCTGTTTTGCTCATACTCTCACCACTCTACGCAGTTACGTTAGTACGTACAGTATCTACTTTATGTATTTGCGTAAATACGTACATCCATAGATTCTTAATTTCTTCGGCAGACTTGCTATTTGCATCAAGCTCTTGCACTGTTCGACCGTCAATCATTGATGCTGCAAAGTCAGTACGCTGATATAACGTCACAGGAGCTACAGTGCCGTGCTGAGATAAAGCAACAGCAGCTTCTCCTGTTATTCGAGCTCGCGCAGCTGCACCATTGATGACAAATACCATTCGCTTTCCTGCCTGTTCAACCAAATCAACAGTCGATCCAACCGCACGTAAATCATGGGGGCTTGGCCTAGTTGGAATTAAGACCAGATCCGCAACCGCCAAAACATCTCGGATCGTTCCAGTGACGGCAGGAGGCGTATCAATGATTGCCAGCTTAACGCCAGCCTTCGCTAATTTTTTCAAGTGCATACTTAAATTAGCTATATCAACAGATGCAAACAATGGCCGTTCCGCCTGTCGCTCATTCCACCAACTAGACAAGCTTCCTTGCGGGTCAGTATCAATTAAAGCAACAGGTCCAGCGTTGCTAAGTTCAGCCATAACAGCAAGATGCCCAGCTATCGTGGTTTTACCCACCCCACCTTTTTGACTTGCAACAACCAATGTACGCATATATGGCAATCCTTTTTTACGTCTTTAGCTATTAACGCAAATACGTATTTGCGTACAAATAAACATTAGTAACCGACTTCTTTTTGGTGCCTTACCGAAACAATTGCAATAACCTCAACATCAAAACGATAAAGCAGTACGTAGCCACTATCGCCAAAATCAACAAGCCATTCTCTGTACTCAGGCTCCATTTCTTCTGCAGGGCGTCCAATTTCTGGATGCTGCGCAATCAACTGCGCTCCAGCACGAATTGCTTTCACAGCACGACTTGCAGCATCTTTATTTTTCAAAGCTAAAAACCGATAACTGCGCTGCATACCAATCAGTGCTGGAGGAGTCCAAATCAAACGTGGCATTCAGGCGGCTCCACATCGTTCCCAGCTTCCAAATTAGCCAGCCAAGCGTCAGCCTCATCTAAAGTCACATGCAACCCATTTTCTTGATAAGCATGCCAAGCTTGCATGCCTTCTTGACGAAAAGCCTCTCGCTTCTCCTCACGTTCAACATACTGATTAATCGCCTCCCGCATTATCCAATGTGACGTACGATGGCGAGACTCCGCAAGACGCTTAATGCGCTCACGAATATCAAAATCGATTTTTACTGCAACAGCTTTAGTGGCAGCGGCGGTCATGGCAGCACCTTAAAGTATAAAAAGGTAATACCTTATTATACTGATAAGTTACTCGGGTGCAATCACTTGTTGTACAAGCGACAAGTAGAGGCACTAAGTTTTAGTAAGAGCATGCTTCGCCAGCAAACGCACAACCGTAGAAGGATGCACCTGAAATAGTCGTGCGGCATCTGCGCCGCTCTTTTGGCCAGAAGATACCAGGCTAATAATTTCAGTTTGCTGTTGCTTGGTCAGCTTGGGGCGACGACCACCAACGCGACCTGCTTTTCTGGCCGCATCGAGGCCGTTCTTGGTACGTTCGCGTAGCATCGCCCGCTCAAACTCGGCGAATGATCCGACGATTTGCATCATCATTCGGCCTGCGGGTGTACCTGTATCAATCGCTTCAGTCAGGCTCGTAAAACTTGCACCAGCGGCTTCGATTTTTTCCAAAACCAGCAGCAAGTCTTTCAATGACCGTGAAAGACGATCCAATTTCCAGACCACGACCACATCATCTTTCCTAAGTTGATCGAGCAGACGATGCAACTCCGGTCGATCCCAACGACCACCGGAAGCCTTTTCCTGATAAATCCGTTCACAGCCCGCTTCAGTCAGTGCTGTGATTTGCGCTTGGGTATCTTGCTCTTGCGTTGAAACGCGGGCGTAGCCGATGTACATGATTGCGTTTTCCTGTTGCCATTTGATTGAATTTTGCAACAGGAATACGCAACGAGCAAACCCTTATTCCATAGTGACAGGGGAGGGCGTTGCGCAAAGGATCGTTTTTAAATTCTCCACTTCATTTTAACCTCATGCAAAACAAAGGCCATAAAATCAATATTTCTTACACCAAACCACTCAAAATCTTTCAAATTTCATTTTGTTTTGCTAGACTAGGGTGTAGCTTCATTCTCTTAGAACTACTAACAGCACTCATCATCAATCACTAACGGGAGTTTATTCATGAGAAATAAAATTTTGGCCGCTCTATTAGTATGTGCCTCTATACCAGCTCTTGCAGTTAATAGCAGCATCTCTAAATCTGCTAGTCCAGGCACCGTGACAGTAACAAGTTCAGGGCGTACAACAAGTTCTTTCTTTGGAATTTTGAATGGTGACTTCGCTAGTGGCACCTACAACAAGCCGAAAAAACTTACCGGTATAACCTGGACATCAACGTCATACCCGACTGTAACTACAGAAACAGTTTCTTTATGCTACTTCACTCCATACAATTTAACATCTCCTGCAATGTGCATTCCTATTCAAGCAAATGCATCAGGCTCAACAACCCAATTTAATAATCTTCAATTTGGTGCAGGAGCGCAGATCTCTATTCGTCACGACCTTTCTGCTCCAACACAAGTTGCAACTCCTGCTGGGCGAGATTCGATAGTTGTAAACTATAGTTACTAATTTTTTGATTGAAGGCTGACATATGCATAAATATGCGGCCTTCAAAAAAGGCATATTGCCGTTAGCAAATCACACCTTCGGCGATGGAGCCAACAAAATGGAAATAACTTCAAAATCAAAATACAAAGACAATATCACTGAAACCAATTCACAGATAAAAAGAGAAAGCTCTGAAAATAGACCAAACATCACCACACTCAACAACATTAAAAATAAAGACAGCTCGATTGTTTCCATCAGTGGCAACGCATTAATGATTTCTCGTTTATTCGATGGAAAAAGCAATACGCCGATTGCCTCAGGAAAGACAGGGACTGCACTTATAAACTCAGGCGTTAGTAATGTTAATTATTTAAATAGTGATGACAGAGAGTTATTGGCAGAAATGTATCAATTCGCG